>CALCUQ010000275.1 GCA_937906795.1 uncultured Bacteroidales bacterium
CAAGAAGTTAAAAGGAGGCTTTTCTATCTTCCTATTGAAGTACACATATTGCCAAAATCTAAAGAAATTACATTTATTAATAAAATCACTCAATACTAATAATATGTTTTTAACATAAGTACGGATTTTGTAATAAATTGAAAACATCAGGTGCAGTATATCTTATAGGTGCCAAAAGGTAACTTTATGTTTTATATAAATGTATATCAGATTGTTACGAATATAGTTCAAGTAATTGTATGATAAAATTTTGGCAATTCTGCTAAGAAAATATGCATTTAATCCTCTAAAAAATTACTCTTTTAGCAAAAAACATTTATATTTGCATAAATATGCATACGACTGTAAAAATGCCGCGTGTAAAATTGTACTAAAACTATCAAAAAAAACGAAGGTTTTTTTTAACAAATGGTGTATAAAAACTTAAACCAGAAAACTATATTATTTTAACCAAAAAATTAATTTATGTTCATCAAAAAACTTACTAATCAGGCTCTTCGTTTTGTTTTGCTTGCACTAGTATCTCTAACATTCTCAGTTGGAGCATGGGCACAAAACATAACCGTAACTGGTACAGTTACCGATAAGAGTGGCGAGCCAATCATTGGCGTTTATGTATTGGTACAAGGAACACAAAATGGTACATCTACCGACCTTGACGGTAAATATACTTTAGACGTTCCAGCAAATGCAACTTTGCAATTCACTTCAATGGGTTACACAGACGTTCTTGAGGCTGTAAACAACCGTTCAGTAGTTAACGTAACTATGGTTGACGATGCAGTTCTTCTAGACGACGTGGTAGTAACCGCTTTGGGTATTAAAAAAGACAGAAAGGCTTTGGGTTATTCAGTAACTGAGATGAAAGCATCTGAGCTAATGAAGAACAAACAAACCAACGTTGTAAACTCACTTGCAGGTAAAGTAGCTGGTGTGAACGTAACACAAACAGGTGGTGCTGCCGGTGCCGGTTCAGCAATCATTATCCGTGGTGGTAACTCAGCATCTGAGTCACGTGATAACCAACCATTGTTCGTAGTGGACGGTATCGTATACGATAACTCAACTGTAAATGCTGGTAACTCAGGTACAGACGGTGTGACATCATCTGCTACAACATTCTCAAACCGTGTAATGGATATCAACCCTGAGGATATTGAGAGTATGTCAATCCTTAAAGGTGCAGCAGCAGCAGCTCTTTACGGTTCACGTGCAGCTGACGGTGTTGTCCTAATCACAACTAAGAAAGGTTCAGAGGATGGAAACGTAAAAGTAAACTTCTCAACTAAATACACTTATTCACATGCAACTTCAGTTCCTGAGATTCAAAGTGTATACGGAAGAGGTTCATACGATATGAACGGTGTACTACAAACAGAGGGTATAACATCTTCTTGGGGTGCAGTTAACACAGGTAAAGTTTACGACAACGTAGATGATTTCTTCCAAGGCAGTTCAGTATGGGATAACAGCGTAAGTGTAGCTGGTGGTCACAAAAACGGTAGTTTCTATCTATCTGCTTCTAGATTTGATCAAACCGGTTCAATCCAAAACACTGGTTATGACAAAACAACTTTCCGTTTCAATGGTGAGCAAAAATTTGGCAGACTAACAGTAGGTGCAAACGTAGCTTACTCAGTAGCAAACACAGACAAGACCCTTACTTCATCAGGTCTATACAATGGTGGTGGTAACGGTACAATGACAGCTCTTTACGGTTGGTCAAGAAGTGAGAACATGTCTCACTGGTTGAACGAGGACGGTACCAAATACCGTATGTTCCCTAACCAATCACTAGAGGATGATGTTGAGAACCCTTACTGGATTATCAACAAGAACAAAATGACTGATAAGAACGAGCGTATCACAGGTGCATTGAATGCTTCATTCAAGATTAGCGAGTGGTTGGATCTATCATACAGAATGGGTCTTGACTCATATGTAAATGATTCATACACTTACATTGCTCCAGGTGCAGCAGCAAGAGAGACTTATCAAAATGGTCGTTTGAGCAAATCTAAAGTTAGCTACAACTACTTGAACACTAACGTAATGTTGAACTTCCACAAAACTTGGGGAGACTTTGACTTTAGTGCATTGGTTGGTTCAGCATCAGAGATGACAGAGAGAGTAAGCCAAACTCAATGGGGTTGGGATTTTGTTACTCCTGGTACAATTTCATTTGACAACATTTTGGCAGAGAACAAGTTCTTTACTGAGTATATATCTAAAAAACGTCTAGTAGGTGTATACGGTGAGGTAAGAGCATCTTGGAAAAACTTGATTTACTTGACAGTAACAGGTCGTAACGACTGGTCATCAACTCTTCCAGTAGATAACAGATCATACTTCTATCCATCAGTATCAGCTTCATTTGCATTCACAGAGCTTCTACCTAAGAACGATGTTCTAACATTTGGTAAAATCCGTGGATCATGGGCACAAGTAGGTAAAGATGCTGATCCATACTCAACCAACACTTATATGTGGGGTTCAACAATCGTTAACGGTAACTTTGTAGGTAACGGTAATAGCTGGACAGGTGGTTCACCTA
Organism: uncultured Bacteroidales bacterium; assembly: GCA_937906795.1. GTDB lineage: Bacteria > Bacteroidota > Bacteroidia > Bacteroidales > UBA932 > Egerieousia. The sequence continues at coordinate 2,555 of CALCUQ010000275.1, forward strand.
ACCTTATCCCAGAGAAACAAAATTCATGGGAGATTGGTGCAGAGTTGAGATTCTTTGGTGGTAGATTAGGTTTGGATTACACTTACTACAACTCAGAGACCGTTAACCAGATTGCAGCTCCACGTCTAGCTCAATCAACAGGTTATATTTTCTTGACAATCAACTCTGGTTCAGTTAAGAATAAAGGTATGGAGTTCATGCTTACAGGTACTCCAATCGATACTAAGAATGTAACTTGGGATTTGACATTGAACCTATCAGGTAACCGTGGTACACTAGGTGATTTCGTAGACGGTGTTGACTACTTCTATGTAACAGCAACTCAAATTGGTGGTGTAAAAGCAGCTTCAATTCCTAACGGTGGTAACTTCTTGTCATTGACTGGTGACAGATGGTTAAGAGAGACCGATGCAGACGGTAACGAGATTGCAAACGGTAAATACCAGGTAGATGCTACTACAGGTTTATACAAACTATCTAACAAACAAACAAACATTGTAGGTAACCGTGAGCCTAAGATGATTGGTGGTCTATCATCAACTCTACGTTGGAAAGACCTTTCATTCTCATTCTTGTTAGACCTAAGAATTGGTGGAGATATTTACTCAGGTACTCAATATTATTTGACAACTCTAGGTCAATCAATGAGAACACTAGACAGATCTGCAGTAACTGTAGACGGTGTTGACTCTAAGACAATGCAACCTGTAACTTACACTTACGAGGTAGGTCAAACTTACACTGTAAACGGTAAACAATATTCAGGTGAGAACATGATCCAACAATACTGGAGCAACTACTCATCAAATGCTTACAACTTTATTACAGATGTAAACTGGTTGAAACTACGTTCATTGAGTTTATCATACGATTTCAGCAAGCTAATCAGCAAACAAAAAATCCTAAAAGGTTTGATCGCTACATTCTCAGCTAATAACCTATTCACAATCACTAACTACAAAGGTGGTATGGATCCAGAGGTTGCAGCTGTAGGTTCAGCAGGTGGTTCAGGTTCAGTAGGTATTGACTATTGCGGTGTTCCAACTCAAACATCATACTCATTTGGACTAAACCTAACATTCTAACATTTAAAAGATTAATACGATGAAAAAATTATTTTATATAACCTTATCACTTATCTTGATGTTAGGCGCTACATCTTGCGAGAAATGGCTTGATGTAAATACGAATCCAAATAGCCCTAACAACGAAAGTGCAACTGTGGAAATCAGACTTCCATGGATTCAATACTACTACTCATATGCTTATGGTAGTGCCAGCGTTCGTGGTTCTGCGTTTGCTCACGTAATTACCCATGTTACAAGAACAAATGGTGGTATTACTTTAAATACATTATGGGATCAATCTGTATCTCCATCAACAACTCCATACCAAAACTGGTTCATTGGTGCAGCTTGTAACATTCCAGACCTAATTAAAAGAGCTGAGAAAGATGGTGCATATCACTATATTGGTGTTGCTCACATCATTAAGGCTATGGGTTCTGTTATGATGGCAGACCTTTATGGTGAGATGCCTTATACAGAGGCTGTAGGTCCAAACTTTGCTCCAGCTTATGATAACGGTGATTATATTTATGAGCAATCACTACTTGGTCTAGAAGAGGGTATCAAATATCTTCAAATGACTCAAGAGGGCGGTTCAACTGCTCTAGCAGCAGGTGACTGCTGGTGTGGTGGTGACACTCAAAAATGGATTCAATTGGCATATGGTCTAAAAGCAAGATGGTTGGGTAACCTTTCTAAAACTGACCAATATGATCCAACTGCAATTTTGGATGCAATTTCAAAATCAATCAAATCAACTTCTGAGAACATTAAGATTACTCACGCTAACGTAGAGAATGCAGAGACTTGTATTACTGTAGGTGATGCTTATGGTCCATCTGTTATATGGGATACTGCTGCTTGGGGTGCCAACCAAAGACTTTGCAAATATTATGTAGATCTACTAACAAACTTTAGAGGTAGCGGTGTAGAGGACCCAAGAGCTGACAAGCTTCTTCCTTCTGCTATGTACAAAGTTAAATTTGGTGTTGATGGTCAAATTGTAGATTACGAGTGGATCAGAGATGAGGGTATCAACTTGTATGATGCAGATGAGGGATGGATTGTTAACAGATATACTGGTGGTAACGCTAACGCTTACCTGACATTGGCAATGAAAGACCAAAGAAAAGCATATGCTAATGCGGATATCGTAAAATACTATGAGTCAGTTGACGCATTTGTAAACAATATTGGCAAATACTATTCATCAGACAATGCAACTGTAACTAAAGCTGCAGACTCTGTAGTAGTAGTTTACCACGCAGGTGCAATGTATGTAAATGATAATAACCCTCTATATGTTGAGGATATCAAATATGTACAACTAAGATCAGACGCTATCTTTGAGACAAGTGGTCTGTCTAAGACAGATATGTGCTGCTACTATACAGCAGTTTCAGCTAATAGCCGTAACGTAGGTTTTGTTCAAGGAACTGGTGCTTTCTACACAAGACCTGATTCTGACACAGATATTCTAACTTATTCAGAGCTATGCTTCCTAAAAGCTGAGGTATTGTTCAGACAAGGTGACAAAGCAGGTGCTTACACTGCTTACAAAGATGGTATCAAAGCTCACTTTGACAGAATGAATGCCAAACTTGAGTACTGGACAGCTATTGGTTGTGGTAAAACAGCTAAAGGATTTGATGTATCATTTGCTTACTCTCCAATTCCTCAATCAGAAATTGATGCTTACATGTCAAGTGCAGCTGTAGCTCAATCATCTGGCGATTTGGATATGGCAGATATCATGCTTCAAAAACTTATCTCTATGGGATTCAACTTCCAGAACTGGAATGACTTGAGAAGATTCAACTACATTAATGACAATCTTGGCTTTGGTGTAGTATATGATGGAATGCAAGTTCCTGCATACAGAACATTCTCAAATGCAACATATTCAACAGATCCTAACTCAGATTTGCATTATCCAAGACGCTTTATGCAATGTTCACACGAGACAGGTTACAATGCAACAAATTGTAATGCTTCTGTAAAACAATATGAGCAATATGGTGTTACCGGTGCTACATCTAAAGAGATTTTCTCAATTCCAGTATGGTGGGATTGGACTAAATAATAATCTCTAACACAAACTTATATACAGGAGGTTATCCACAAGGTAGCCTCCTTATAAAGTATATATAAGTATAGGGAATTTATTGTTGCGAAAACTTAAACCAAAACACAATATTTTTTAACCTAAAATTAATTTTATGTTCATTCACAAACATTTAGCGCGTTCGGTGCGTTTTGCAGTAGCAATGTTAATGGCATTGGCACTGTCAGTAGGAGCGTACGCACAGAACATATCTGTATCTGGTACAGTTACAGATAAGAGTGGAGAACCAGTAATTGGCGCCTACATATTGGTGAAAGGTACCACTAACGGTACAACAGCCGATTTGGATGGTAAGTACACTATCAGTGTTCCAGCTAATGGTACTCTAGAATTTTCAATGATGGGTATGAAAACCGTATCTATTCCAGTGAACAACAAGAACGTTGTCAACGCAGTAATGGAAGAGGATGGTATTCTACTGGAAGAGGCAGTTATCGTAGCTGAGTTCGGTATGAAACGTACCGCACGTTCAGTAGGATCTGCAGTACAGAATGTAAAGGCTCAGGATATTGCCGAGTCTGGTCGTGAGAGCTTCGTAAGTGCATTGCAAGGTCGTGTAGCTGGTATGACAGTTACCTCTACCGGTGGTGCTCCAGGTGCATCTACATCAGTAGTGCTTAGAAGTATCACTTCAATTTCTGGTAGCAACCAGCCATTGTACGTTATCGATGGTGTTCCAATGAACAACTCAACATTCGACCCTTCTCAAGGTTTCGCAGTTGATGATAACGTAGGAACAGCTAACCAGGACTTCTCATCAAGAGGTAATGATATCAACCCTGAGGATATTGAGAGTATGACAGTGCTAAAAGGTGCGGCAGCAGCTGCGCTTTACGGTTCAGACGCTTCTAACGGTGCTATCGTTATTACAACAAAGAAAGGTAGCAAAGGTAGAGGTAAAGTAAGTTACAGCAACTCATTCCGTTGGGATAAAGCTTATGGTTATCCAGAGCTTCAAACCAAATATGGTAACGGTATGTATGGTACTGCTAACATGTACAGCCAAAGCCGTTTTGGTGCTCTTATCCAACCAGATGTAAAACTATACGATAACATTGCAGCCGTTCTACAAACAGGTTTCGCTCAAACACACAACATTTCAGTTGAGGGTGGTACAGAGAAAGTTACTGTTCGTGGTTCTGCAGCTTACACAAACCAACAAGGTGTTGTTAAAACAACTGACTTTGAGAGATTGAACATCACTCTATCTGGTAGAGCCGAGATTACCAAATGGTTGAACTTTGATGCAAACATGGGTTATGTAAAATCAACTAACACCAAATCATCAAAAGGTAAAGGTGGTCCTCTATACAGAGCCGTACGTTGGCCTATGACAGACAACATGGCTGAGTACATGGATCCAGACGGAGTAAGAATGAAACTTCCAGCAAACTATACAGATTACGATCTATACAACCCACTATATGCGTTGTATAAGAACGTCAACTACGATGAGAATGACCGTTTTATGGTAAACGTAAGTTTGAATGCAACTCCTACCAAAAATACATTCTTGAGAGTGACTATGGGTTGGGATACCAACATTGGTAAATACCAGTACCACACTCACCCATACTGGGGCAACAGAGAGGGTTCTTCTTATGGTTCAGGTACATTCAACTTGAGTAGAAACTCATACTTGGATAAAACTATCAATGCATTGGCAGGTTATAACAACGAGTGGGGTAAATTCACATTTGCTGCTCAATTTGGTTACCACCAACAAGAGAATGGTACAGATAACCTTTCAACCTATGCAACTGATTTTGCTGTAAAAGATTTCTATGGCCTGTCTAACTGTGATCCTGCTACAATCATCACAAGAACAAGAACAAGAATGCGTAGAATCCAGGCTATCTCTGCTCAAGTGGAGTTGGGTTACAACCAAATGGCTTTCATTACTCTAAGAGCAAGAAATGACTGGTCATCTACACTTCCTGTACAAAACAATTCATATTTCTATCCAGCAGTAGAGGCTTCATTTGTAGCAACTGAGTTGCCATTTATGAAAGGTAAAACTGCTGTTTCATACTTGAAACTAAGAGGTGCGTTTGCTCAAGTGGGTAAAGATGCAGATCCTCTATCAATTTATCCTGCATTTGAGGCAACTGAGCAAATAGGTGGTGGTTTCCGTTACGGTTACTATGGTCCTAACGAGGGTCTGAAACCAGAGATGACTACTTCTTATGAGATTGGTGCTGAGGCTCGTTTCCTAAATGACAGAATCAACGCAGACTTCACTTACTACTGGACTAAATGTGAGAACCAATATGTAACTGCATTCCGTTTGAGTTATGCTACCGGTTTCGTTCTAAACAACATGAACGTTGGTACATTTGAGACTCAAGGTTGGGATTTGCATATTGATGGTGATGTTATCCGTTCTGCAAGCGGTTTCAGATGGAACTTGGGAGTTAACTTGTCACACGCTGAGTCATTGGTAACTGAGCTTCCTGAGGCTGTAACTGAGTACTATAACGCTTATACTTGGCTTTCTGGTAACTTGAGAAACGGTATCTCTGTTGGACATCCTGTTACTACTATGACCGGTAGAGCATACGAACGTAACAAAAAAGGTGATATTCTAATTGACCCTTCTACAGGTATTCCTCTTATTGATACAGATTGGAGTGTCCTAGGCGACAGACAACCAAAACTAGAGTTTGGTATTACAACTAACTTGTCATTCAAAGGATTCAGACTATCAGCTCTTGCAACCGGTAGATTTGGTGCAACTGTAGTAAATGCTACAAAACGTGACTTGATGGACTCTGGTTCAAGCTGGGAGTCTGTTACTCTAAGAGAGTCTGGTCCTGTAGTATTTAAAGGTGTTCTACAAAACGGTCTGGAAGATTCATCTAACCCAACTGTAAACAACATTGCTGTAACTTACAGCAACTATGGCTCATCTATCTATAAAGGTGGTGATGAGGACTGGTTGGAGAAAGATGTTAACTATTTGCGTTTGGCAGAGGTTCGTTTGTCTTACAATGTTCCTAGCCAATGGTTGAAGAAAGCTACCAAAGGTTTTGTTTCAAGTGCAAATATTTGGGTAAAAGGTACAGACCTTGTTACACTTACTAACTACTCAGGTATTGACCCTGTAGGTAACTCTAACTCTGCAGCTCTTGGTGGTGCCGGTGGTATTGGTATTGACTATTGGGGCGTTCCTAATCCAAGAGGTTATGCATTTGGTGTTAGCTTAACATTCTAAAAAGTAATCAGGTATGAAAAAAATATTTTCGATATTATTATTATGTTCATTTATGTTTACATTCACAAGTTGTGAGAACTACTTAGATGTAAACAAGAATGTGGACGCACCAGATAAAATATCTGCAGAACTTTATCTTGCAGGTCTTCTGGATGTATGGCAAGGTGTCTATGACGATAACAGATTTGCCAACAGTATTGCTCAGGTACAAGGTGCCGGCAACAGCTACTATGGCCACTATCATGCAGGTGCATCTGATACAGGTGCTGAGATGTGGAGAGTAACCTATTGGTTACAAGGTGTTAACCTTGAGAATATGATTAACCAGGCACTTGAGAGTGAGTCTTACACTCTTGCAGGTATTGGTTATATTATTAAAGCGTACTCATGGGACTGGTGTACAAAATACTATGGTGACATGCCTATGAAACAGGCTTTTGTACCTGGTATCCTTTCATTTGATTATGACTACCAACCAGAGATTTTTGAGCAAGTGAGAGAGTGGGCTAAAACCGGTATTGAGCTTTTGGAGAGAGAGGACAATACAGTTTATGGAAATACTCTTAAAGAGCTTGACCTTATCTTTGCTGGTGATAAAGACAAATGGATTAAATTTGGTCACGGTATTATTGTAATCAACCTTTCTGCTCTAACAAAGAAAGCTGATTTCAAAGAGAAATACTATCAGGATCTTGTAAGTCACGCCAAATTGGCTCTAAGCAGCCCATCTGATGATGTTACCCTTTTAACTCTTGGTGGTGCTGGTGACGCTCAGTTCTCAGCTTACAACAATAAATGGGGTCCATACAGAGGTAGTGGATCAGATGGTTACTATCCAACAGACTTTACTGTTCAGATTATGACAGGTACTCTTCCTCTATATGACAAAGATACTGGTGATAGAGTTGATGCTGCTCCAGATGCTAATGGTGATGTAGATGAGGATTATCCATGGGAGCTTTCTCCTATCCAATATGTAACTGATACATCTAAAGTTGTAGGTCACTTTGACCCTCGTAGAACTGCCAAGATTGGTTCAACTGATGCAAGATTCTACAAAGATATGACCAATGTAGACTCTATCAAGAGCTGGATGTACTATGGTTCAAACAGAAGTGGTGGACAAGGTCCTATCGCCTATGCAGCTAACCTTTGGGGTTCAAGAGCCGGTTACGCTTCAACAAGCAGCATTGATGGTGTTGGCAGATGGTTATACAGAAACGATGCTCCTTATATCCTAATGACAGCTGCTGAGATTCAGTTCTGCGTTGCAGAGGCTGAGTTTGTTGCCGGCAACAAATCTGCTGCTTTGGATGCATTCAAGAAAGGTATTGCTTATGACCTTGAGTTTACTGCAAGATATCTTGTTCCTGGTAAACCTCTTGAGGATGGCGTAGATGCAAATGGCAACACTGTTTACAAACAATATGGTGCAAACCCTGGTGGTGACGTTATTGCAACTGCTACATTCAACCAACTTGCTCAGGAGTATATTGATGGACCATATGTTAATGGTATGACAGAGGCTGATCTTACTCTTTCTCACATTATGCTTCAAAAACTTGTGGCTCTATTCCCTTGGGGTGGTATTGAGACCTGGACTGATATGCGTAAATATCACTATGATATTAAATACTCTGGCGATTATCCTTCTTTGAACAATGGTTGGACTCTTACAACTGTTGACCAAAAATGGGATGATGATCCTACTAAAGTTTACAAAGGTTTATACTTGGCTCCAGCTCAGGTTGAGTTCTGTAGAAGTACTTATAACAAACATAACGAGGGTTCTCCTGCATATAGAGTAAAACCAAGATATAACTCAGAGTATATGTGGAACAGAGCCGGGTTGGACGCTCTAAAACCTATTTCTGGTTTGGCTGACAACTACCATTGCTCTATTCCTTGGTTTGCATATCCTGGTGATTATCCAGCTTCTTTATAATCATATAAAACATATAGAAAATGAAAATATTAAAATATTTAGCATATTCATTAGTGTTGAGTTTTATGGTTATCTCTTGTGACAAACATGAGATTCTATATGGCACTAGACCTGCAGATGATGCAGAGTTTCAGCTACACTACTTTGAGCCAGTTGTAAACCAGGCTTCAAACTATATAGACTCTGTTTTTGTTAACGGAATTCTATATTCAAGCGTTAACGGTTCTGGCCAATTGCTTCCTAATAATGGTGTTCCAGGAGGCTCAACAGGAAGATTCTTCTCTGTAAAATCTGGTGAGGTTAACTTCAAATTCTACAGAAAAGACAAGATTGTGTATGACCAGACTTGTACTTTAAATAAAGGCAAACAAAACGTTGTTGTTCACGATTTGTCTAAAGCTCCTATTATCCTAGATAACCAATTCCCTTATCCTCACTCATTTGAGTGGCAAGAGGGTGTTAGTATCTATACTACAGACTCTATCTCTACCATTAAGTTCTGCAACTTCTTGTATGAGAAAGCTGGTGAGCCATACCAAGGTAAACTTCAATACCAATGGCAACACCCAAGAACTAAAGAGTGGCATAATTTAGGTAACCCTGTAGGGTTTGGTGAGGCTACTGACAGAATTCCTATTACTGTTGTTAAAACTGTTTACAACTCATCTGGTAGCTGTCGTATAGACTATAGAATTCTTGATGAGAACGGTGATGTTCTTCAAGTTATGAATTCTAAAGGTAAAATGGTTAACTACAGTGACTACTGGACCGGTTATATAGGACAAGCCAAGATGCACTTCTTTAGAGGATACAGAACAGAAACTCCTGTATGTGCTGTTTCTCAATGGGGTTCTCTATAAGATAATTGATTACATTTCTAAGGGGAGAGCAATCTCCCCTTTATCTAACTTTTAATAATATGAAGAAAAGCATTTTATTGGCAATGGTTATGATGCTTGTTATGCCATTGTTCGCTCAAAAATTAAGTAAAGAAGAGAAAGCTGCTATTGCTAAAGCCAAATATGAGACTGCAATGGACGCTATTAATTCTAAAGCTTGGGTGCTTGTTCCTTCTTCTTACACTCAAAAGGATGGTATGATTGCAAACAACATTGACAACTCTGAGTTTATCTCTTGTGAGGGTGAATTTATGTTTGCTCAAGGTAAGATTGTATGTGACAACTCATATACTAACCAACTTACCCCTACATCATACGAGCCTAAGACAGACAAGAAAGGTAATCTGAGATTTACTATTGTTGTAAGTGGTAGAATGATGAGAGGCTCATACACTATTTCTATGAGATCGAACACTAATGTTGCAGATGTTATCTTTACCCCTAACAAAGGGGATGCAAAGAGATTCTCTGGAGCAATTCTTCCTCTTAAACAGGCATCTTACAACAAACGTTCTAACCCTATTTAATAAGGTTATAACAAAAAAATAGGGGCTGACCAGCAGATCAGTCCCCTTATTTTATCCCCATCTTTGTGCCACATAATCCAAAAGATTAAGAACTTCAGTAGGATTATTCTCCGTAACAAGTTTAAGCCTTGTTTCCTTAAAATCCGGCAAACATTTGAAATAATTGCTCAGATGCCGTCTCATCTCCAGAACTCCTACCCTATCCCCTTTTAGTGAAACTGATTTGCTGAAATGTTTCTTTGCCAACTCAACTTTTTGGGCAACAGAAAGTTCAGGCATAAATTCGCCAGTATTCAAATAATGTTTTATCTCCTTAAAAATCCAAGGCCGGCCATAAGTTGCCCTTCCAATCATAACACCATCCACACCATATCTGTCAAAAGCCTCCTTTGCCCCCACTGCATCTGTAATGTCTCCATTACCTATTATAGGTATATGCATTCTTGGATTCTCCTTTATCTTCCCGATAAGTGTCCAATCTGCTTCCCCCTTATACATCTGGCACCTTGTCCTGCCATGCACTGTCAAAGCCTGAATTCCAACATCCTGCAACCGCTCCGCTAGCTCAACAATAATTTTGGAATCATCATCCCATCCCAATCTGGTTTTTACTGTAACAGGAAGCTTGACACTCTCAACCACAGCCTTGGTAATCTCAACCATTTTGTCGGGGAAGCGCATCATACCACTGCCGGCACCCCTTCCTGCAATCTTACTTACCGGGCACCCAAAATTTATATCAATGATATCCGCACCCGCTCCTCCGGCAATCTCCACTGCATTTTCTGCCATTTTTGCCGCCTCTACCATAGCTTCTGGTATATGACCATATATTTGAATACCAATAGGCTTTTCCTGAGCATACGTTACCAGCTTAGCTAAAGATTTCTTTGCATCTCTGATTAAACCGTCAGAAGAAACAAACTCTGTATACATCATATCTGCCCCAAACTCTTTACATATATATCTGAATGATGCATCAGTAACATCTTCCATTGGAGCCAGAAACAATGGTCTGTATCCTAAATCCAAATTACCTATTTTCATACCTCATCTATAAAATACATCCGCAAAAATAGCTGATATTTTGGCACTTTAAAAATTTTTACTACCTTTGCACCCCCTTAAGTATAGGGAAATCGCAACAAAAATTAGTATTAACTTAAAAATCAACACAGTGGATTATCAAAGCTACAAGACAGTGTCGTTAAATGCACAAACCGTAAACAAAGAGTGGTTTGTTATTGACGCAACTGATCAAGTATTAGGAAGACTTGCTTCTAGAATCGCTTTTATTCTAAGAGGTAAGCACAAAGCCGGCTTTACACCTCACGTGGACTGTGGCGATAACATCATTGTTATCAACGCTGAGAAAGTTCGCCTTACAGGTAAAAAGTTGACTGACAAAGTGTATGTTAGACATACAGGTTATCCCGGCGGTCAACGTTTTGCAACCCCTAAAGAGTTGCTACAACGCAAACCTAACGCCGTAATTGAGGAGGCAGTAAAAGGTATGCTTCCTAAGAACAGACTTGGTGCAGACTTATTCCGTAACCTTTACGTTTACGCAGGTAATGAGCATCCTCACCAAGCACAACAACCAAAAACTATTACTTTAAACGAAATTTAAACAGAGCATGGAACAAATCAACGCCCTTGGAAGACGTAAATCAGCAGTTGCTCGCGTTTATGTGAACACAGGTAAAGGTAATATTACAATCAACGGAAGAGACCTTGCTGAGTATTTCAAACAAGAGACTCTTCAATTTATTGTTAAACAACCTCTTGAAGTTACTGGCACTTTAGCTGAGTTTGACATTAAAGTTAACTTAGACGGTGGTGGAGTAAAAGGTCAGGCAGAGGCATTAAGACTTGGTATTGCACGCGCTCTTTGCGCTATCAATGCAGAGGCTTATCGCTCAACTCTAAAATCAGCTGGTTTCCTAACCAGAGATTCAAGAGTTGTAGAGAGAAAGAAACCTGGTCAACCTGGTGCACGCAGACGCTTCCAATTCAGTAAACGTTAATTTTTATTATTACAACACGCTGATTGTATTGCACAGTTTGAATATAAAATTGCGAGACTTCTATCAGCTGTTAAAACAAATAGCATAGAACTACTCAATATTGTTCAACTGCGGAAAATTTGAGGATCGTAAAACGCTACCTCAGATTGATAAAAAGAGATTATAAAAAAAGTAAAAAGAAAAGAAATGCCTAGAACAAATTTCCAAGACTTACTTGATGCAGGTTCGCATTTTGGTCACTTAAAAAGAAAATGGAATCCAAAAATGGCTCCATATATCTTCATGGAGAAAAATGGTATTCATATCATTGACTTGCACAAGACCGTTGTCAAAATAGATGACGCTGCAAATATGATGAAACAGCTTGCACGTGCAGGCCGCAAAATTCTATTTGTTGCTACAAAGAAACAGGCAAAAGATATCGTTGCCCAAAAGGCTGCTGCTGTTAACATGCCATATGTTACAGAGAGATGGCCAGGTGGAATGCTTACTAACTTCCCTACTATCCGTAAGGCAGTTAAGAAGATGAACACCATTGATAAAATGATTGCAGACGGTACATTTGAGACTCTTGCAAAACGTGAGAAACTTCAGATTACCCGTCAGAGAGCAAAATTGGAGAAGAACTTGGGTTCAATTGCAGACCTTAACCGTTT
>CALCUQ010000276.1 GCA_937906795.1 uncultured Bacteroidales bacterium
GATGGAGGTCTTAAATTGAATGATTCATATGAAATACACCTTATATTTGATGAAGACCAGATAGAGATTACTGCTTCTAAAGTTCCATGGATAGATGGAGGTAATGTGTTGATTCCTATCCACCCTGTACCAGAATTATAGATTTGTAAAGAGTAATGATAAAAGTAAAAAAAATAGTTTTATGCATAATAGCTCTTGTTTTTGTTGCTGCTTCATGTTCTTTAGAAGAACCCGTAAATGATAACGCAACAGGAAACGAGATAGAGTTTTGTGCAATAAAGCAACGTATCATTACAAAATCTGGCGACGATTCCCAAATGTTTCCATCCGGTACAAAGTTCAATCTGTTTGCAGTAGGTACAGATACAGAGTGGAGTGCACAAGAAACCAAATTTTACAATCAAATTGGGATAAGTGATGAGGATGGCAACGTTGATTACTCTATTGATGGTAAAAAAGCATCGTATGACATTGATCAGAATCTTGATTTTTATGGTCTTACTTACAACAGTTCGCAAGAAGTGAATATCATAGGGGAAAAAGGAGAAATTCCTGTTGTTAATTTGTCTCTTTCAGCAAATCAGTTCCCAGACTTGATGTATTCAGATAATCTTAAAAACAAGAACTCATCGTCGGGAATACTAAATATGGAATTCAGGCATACCCTTTCCAAACTGAAATTTGAGGTATTAAAGCAGGATGAGAGTGCAGATGCAGACAAAAAACTGGAAAATGTTGTACTAAAGAAGGTTGTGCTGAAAGGTTCTGCCAATCATGCCCAGTTTAATCTAGGAAACCAGAGCTGGAGTTATGGTGCAGCTGATATTGCTGACCGTATTGTTTATGAGAATGCAGAGGGTTTAAAGATTGAAAAGAAAGTTCAGACTCTTAAAGATGGAACAAGTGATTTGGAAATGCTTGTTGTTCCAAACAGTTCAGAAATTATACTTGAAGTTACTGTAGATTTGGATGGCAACAACAGTACAAATGATGATGTTGTAAAGGAGTATAAAATAATGAACTCTGAAACTGAGATACTTAAGATGGCCAAAGGTTATGCGTACACATTGTCTATTGCTGTTCTTAAGAATGATGTGAGGATTGTTACTGTAACTCCAAGGGTATATGAATGGATAGATGTTGAGATGGAGGATGGAGATATATATCTGGGACAACCTGTGTTTTTTGCAAACCTTATGTGGATGGACCGCAATCTGGGAGCCAAAAGTGCAGACTGTGAAAATGACTGGTACAACACTGTGGGATATTATTATCAACATGGCAGAAATATTCCATATATAATGGACACTCAAATATGGAGAGAAAAATATAATAAAGCCGGCAATCTAAGTTTCTCAGGAGGGAAATTCAACAATAACCTCATATATACATTAGACAGTAACGGAGAAAAGTTTTATGGATACCAGAGTGCGAGCAATAGTGCCTCAGCTGTTCATTTATATGATAATGTAGCCATAAATCCCGGGGATGCAGGAACATATGATTTTATATGTGGATTCAGCGGAGCATCAGCCTGGGCAAGAGGTACAGATAACAAAGAGGACCCCAGAAATCATATTTTTTGGGAAACTATAGAGAATCAGCCATGTCCTAAAGGATGGCGTCTGCCTACCAGAAAAGATTTGTATAAATATATGCCTGATGCATTCAAGAGTACTGCTGTATGGCAAGATTCATATACAAAAGGAAACAACTTGAACAATGACTATCACAGTGGCTCCCAAAATGGTATAGGAGAAGTATATGACTGGAAATATTTTACTGCAAAATTTAAAGTTGACACATCGTCGGAAGAAGAGTATTCATATCCTCTTCCCGACGAGTTTTCTTGCGTATACCTTATAAAATACGAAGGGACACCATCTGCATACAGGGTTATGATTGAGCAAAGAAAAGCCAATACTGATGATCCGGCTACTGCTCCAGTAAAAATGTATGTAAGAATTTCCAGATTTGAAACCACAAAAGACGATAAGTTTATAATGGATCCAACACGCACAAAATGGAATCTGCATAAGTTTGATTGGGAAAATCCTGCAGAATTTATGGACTTCCCACTATGTGGATACATTGATGCAAACACCCCATTTTTAAATGATTTTGGAGATGGTTGCATTTTAAGGGCAATGGAAACAGATCTTAGTGGAAACAAAGTTGGAAGAAACTGGACAATATACTTGAGAAATGAACACCAGGGTGTTACAGTTGGTGGGAACAGCCGCCGCTCCTTAGGTGACCAGATACGTTGTGTAAGAGATGTAAATGTTGAATGGTAAAATGAGAAAAAGATACTTGATATATTTGATTCTGACACTTATTGTATGCTCCTGCGGATTGGAAGACACCACGGCAGGTTATGCTCCGGATGTGCCTATAGAGTTCAAAACTTCCAAGGTTAGGGTAATTACCAAATCTGGTGATGATGCCCAGAAATTTGATATTGGGACAAAATACAAATTATTTGCGGTTGCAGCAGCAGAAGGTACAGACGACTGGGGCAATACAATAATGAATGATATTGAGGGAGAAGAATCTGCCCAAGGAGTAATTGATTACGGAGAAAAGAAATCTTACGGACTTTTCCCTTGTAATATACTTAACTTTTATGGAGTTACATATGGCAATACAGAGTCTGTTACTGTTGCATCCAATGCATATGGTAATCGTGTTGTAAATGTCTCATTAAAGACAGATGGCACTCTGGAGGACCTTATGTACTCAAATAATTTAAAGAGTAAAAATGCCTCTTCCGGTATTTTGAATATGGAATTTGCCCATACTCTTTCCAAACTTAAGTTTGAGATTATAAAGCAGGATGAAACTGCAGATGCAGACAAAAAACTCACCAATGCTACCCTTAAAAAAGTGATTCTAATGGGTACAGGAGGGCAGGGCACATTCAATATTGCAACAGGCAAATGGGAAAATATTACCACCCAAGATAGGGTTGTATATGATGGAACCTTTGCAATAGAGAATTCTCCAAAGAATTTTGCAGAATGTCTTGCATTGCCTGTAAGCGATGGCGATGTAACCTTGAGAATATATCTGGATGGAATAGAGGGGGGGCAAGAATTCATAGATTATACACTTGCTTATGACCAGAGCAATAAGCTGAGATTAGAGAGTAACAAGGAATATACACTTTCTGTTGTTGTTCTTAAGAATGATGTACGAATAGTTACAGTTACACCTAAAGTTTATGAATGGATAGATGTTGAACTTGATAATGATGATGCATATTTAGGTCAGCCTGTATTTTTTGCAAACCTTATGTGGATGGACAGAAATCTTGGAGCCAAAACTGCTGACTGTGAAAATGACTGGTATAACTCAATAGGATATTATTATCAGTTTGGAAGAAACATCCCTTTTATTCTGGATGTAAAGAAATGGCTGGCATATATAGAAGATGATGACCAGAAAGACATGCAAAAAGCAAATATTTTAAAAGTAAGGGAATACACTATAAAAGATAAGCATCCACAATGGGATACATATCCAGTAGAAAAACAAAATACCATTAAAAAGAATCTGGAAGAATGTATCTATTCATTAGACCATAAAGGGGAAAAAGTTTATGGATTCCAGGATAATATATCGGGGGCAAATGACAATCTTATCCGCTTTATAGGTGATGTTATCCTAAATGGTGATAATACAGTCAATGATGATAAAACCAAACTGGCATACAGATTTGGTGCAGGCGGCACTGGAAAATATAAATCATTTTGGACAAATAAAGACAGCTATGGCCAAAACTATTGGAAAGATGTAGATAATCAGCCATGCCCTAAAGGATGGCGCTTGCCAACCAAAGAAGATTTGTACAGTTTTATGCCACTCAAGCAAGCAAACTGGGCCAGTAATGGAAATAAATATCCTGTTTCAATGCATAACACATTAGATGGCTATACAGAAGATGTCAGGCTCGGATGGATAGAATCTGCACAAGGCAGATACAATGTATGTTACATACTTAAAAATCCTGGTCCCGCTAATGCCTACAGGATAATGATTAAATCCCACTTTGCTAAAAAAATAAATGGAGAAGGATACAGCACTAATAAAAGATATATAACCATATCCCGCTATACAGCCTCTAAGAATGATAAAATAGAAGATTACACCTCTTCTACATACAATGAGGCCATTGCATCTGAGAGTAAAGAAAACACATTATGGAATAACCCTGTAGAGGTTACATCATTCCCAGGATGCGGGTATATGGTTCCAGATGCTGTCAGTGAAAACTCACCAGATGTTTTTGTTGACTTTAGGTCTTTTGGTTGGGGTACAATTATGAGGACATCTGATCCATATGGCTCAACCAATTATGTTCAGTATCTTTCTGTCTCCGATTATCAGTTGAGTGTGCAATCCAGCAGCCGCCGCTCACTTGGAGACCAGATTAGATGTGTACGTGATATTAATGTAGAATGGTAGTTATGAAGAATTTTATTATATTTTGCCTAAGTGCTTTTATTTTAGCATCATGCTCTCAGAAAGAGTCTTTTGAAGGGCCTAAAGATGGTCTTGTTGAGGTTCAGATTAAATTGCCCCAATATTATGCCCATTCGTCCAATGCATCAAAAACCAAAGCATCTCCAGATGTAGCTGGCCAGTTGCCTTCACAAAATATTGAAGATCTTGAGAATGGATCAACTCTTTGGCTTACATATGAGCGTAAGATTGGGGAGAACAATTATGAGACCCCTGTATTAAAATCTTATGTAGTAAGAAGTTCAGGTGCAGGCTATCAGGCATTATATGCATGCGAAAACTCCATTATAGATGGGAAAATGGTTGTAAATGCAGAAAATGCATCAACAACAGCCACTCCTTTGTATCTTAAACACAACGAAACTTACCGTTTTAGGATGATTTCACCTGCAATGCCCATATCTGCAACAGACCTTTCTATGAACATAGACAATGGAGACAGCTTTTGCTCATCCGATGAAAGATATGACCAAACCAAAAGTAAAGATACTCAGATTACTGCCAATACCAGTGGTGTAAATTATATATCTCTAAATCCAATGATTCAGCAGACAGCCAGAATCTCTTTCAAATTAAAGAAAGGCAACAATGTTTCTTCTATTGTAATGATGGGAAATGGAATAGAGATTACCGGGATTCAAGACCCATATGCACATGGAGAGGGAGGAAACAAATATAATTGGAGTTCTTTGGATGCAAGTGATACACTGGTTATGAGATTGGGAGACAAGAGAGCTTGGGTAACATTACCAGGAGAAAAGTTTACAGAAACTCCAGATGGAGCTCTGGCAGGCTCAGTATGCATTCTTCCAACAGATGCAAGAAGCAATACAGTTACAATGCTTTTGAATATGTCTGTCAATGGCGTGCCAACCCAATATATCACTACCCTAAATGGTATGATATTTGAGCATGCAAAATCATATAATTTAACATTTACAGTTAGTTTACAGAATAATATTGTTGTTGTAAACTGGCAAAACACTTCTTGGACAGCAGATATTTAACAGTATGAAAATGAAAAGATTCTATATATTACTTTTTACGGCTCTAATGTTTACAGCTTGTAAGAGTGCTTATGACTTTCCAGAGAATGAAACTGTAGAGGTAACATTTTCTATAAATGGACAGGCAGATTCAAAAGCTGACTCACCTCTTATTCCAGATATTGAGAATCTGATTTATGATGTATGGATTCTTCAGTATGATAAAATGGGTCTGCTGATTGACGCCGGTACCTCTCACCAAAGAATAACTGCATCCGGATCCCTAATGACAACTGTCACTACTGACCTGGCTGTTGGAGATGGATGTACAATTTGTATTCTTGCCAATCTTGACAGAGGAAACACAACAGCCAGGACATGGCCACAAACTTTAACAGAGTTTAAGACATCTGTTGAGATTGTTGCTCTGCAAGACAAAATTGAGAAAGCCAATAATGGAACTCTTACAGAGATGCCAATGTTTGGATATTGGGAAGGCAATATAGATAATGAGATTGACAATATTAGAGTTTCACTTGGGCGTATGCTATGCAGAATAAATCTTGTAATAAACAATACAAGTGCATCTGCAAAAACCATTTTAAAGTTAGACAAAGTATCAGTGAAAGGCTACGCATTCCCAAGAATACAGCACAATCCTCTGCCAGATGATTCATACTCAACAATTGAAATCAACAAATCTGTTGCAGCAGGAAAATCAAGTGAATTGTATTTCTATACTGCCCCAAATTTTGCGGCAAGTGAAACCAATGCTACAAAACTTGTAATAGATGGTAAAAGCCCTGTGATTTTATCCAATGACCCACCCACACAGACAACAAACAGAGATTACAACTTATACCATAATTCAAACTACACATTTACAATAAACATCAACTAACAGAAAATTATAATTCTAAACAGATAACCATTGTGGATATACTTATAATTATTGGACTTATCCTTTTTAACGGATTGTTGTCAATGTCTGAGATGTCTGTGGTTTCTGCCCGCAAGACACGCCTGGAACTTGATGCAAAAAAGGGGAGCAAATCTGCCCAGAATGCCTTGGATCTTTCCAATAATCCCGACAACTTTTTCTCCACCATACAGATAGGAATAACCCTAATAGGGATACTTACAGGTTTGTTTTCTGGAGAAGCCTTTGCTGCTGATCTGGCAAAAATTCTTGAAAAGATTCCTTTTATTGCACCATATGCATATGGTGTATCAGAAACCATTATAGTAATTGCTGTTACATATCTTACATTAGTGTTGGGCGAGCTTGTTCCAAAAAGGCTTGGTCTTGTTAAAGCAGAAGGGATTGCCAAAACAATAGCCCGACCTATGATATTGCTTTCAAAAATTACATATCCATTGGTATGGTTACTCTCCAAAAGCACAAGTATAATTGTAACTCTTTTTGGTCTTGATAAAACCCAGGAAAACAAGGTTACAGAAGAAGAGGTCAAAGCTGTTATTAAAGAGAGTCTGGATGATGGAGAGATTGAAGAGGTTGAGCATGATATTGTGGAAAGGGTATTTAACCTTGGAGACCGCTCTATAAGCTCAATAATGACACATCGCACAGAGATGATATGGCTTGATATAAATGAATCTCCCAATATGTTAATGCAAAAAGTTAAGGAGAACATATACAATACATATCCGGTTGCAGATGGTGATATAGACAAAGTTATTGGTGTTGTACACCTAAAGAATATTTTTGAAGTTGTAGACTCAAAAGAGTTCTCTATTAAGGATATCGTTAAAGATGCTTTCTACCTCCCAATGGATATGAACGTGTATGATGCATTGGAGAAATTCAAACAGGAAAGAATGAAATCTGCCATTATAACTGATGAATTTGGAGGGATAATGGGAATAGTTACCCTTAAAGATATTCTGGAAGCTCTTGTTGGGGTAATGCCAGAAGATAATGACTCAGAAGACTGGGTATTAAGAGATGATGGGTCTATATTGGTTGACGGCCAATACTCTTTCTATGATTTTCTTGAAAAATTTGACATGGAAGAGCTTTATCAGGATAATTACTACAATACTATAAGTGGTCTTATCATTACGCAACAAGGTGAGATTCCACATATAGGCGAGAAAATATCCTGGAACAAATTTACATTTGAAATAATGGATATGGATGGTGCAAGGATTGACAAAGTCCTGGTACACATAAATAATGAGTTTGCTTAAACTTTATTAGCCTTTGGCTTGCGTCCGCTACGACGCAAAGCCTCGGCTATAATCCATTGCAGTTGTCCGTTTGTACTACGGAACTCATCGGCAGCCCATTTTTCAATAGCTTCCATTGTCTGCGAGTCTATTCGCAAAACAAAACTTTTTGTATTTGATTCTTTTGCTGCCATAATCCGCGTTAGTTATGAAGTGTACCTGTATTTACTACCGGTTGTGCTGCCTCATCTGCACATAATACAACCAACAGGTTGCTGACCATTGCAGCTTTGCGCTCTTCATCCAGCTCCACAACATCTTCTGTAGACAATCTCTCCAATGCTATTTTTACCATTGATACTGCACCCTCAACAATTTTCTCTCTTGCAGAGATAATTGCGTCTGCCTGTTGTCGGCGAAGCATTGCTGCAGCAATTTCTGGGGCATATGCCAAATAGTTAAGACGTGCCTCCATTACCTCAATACCAGCCATAGATAGACGGGCATTAAGCTCCTCTTTTAGTTTCTCATTTATCTCATCTCCGCCAGATCTAAGGGTTATTTCATCGTCAGAATTGTTTGAGTTTTCGTCATATGTATACATTCCTGCAACTTGTCGGAGAGCAGAATCACTTTGAACAGCCACAAAATTCTCAAGAACATTCATTCTTGTGTTTGCAGTTTGTCCTACAACTTCTGGAGAATCAATCTCAAATACAGCTTTATAAGCTCCGTCTGACTGTATTTTCCATACCAGAACAAGACCAATAAGAATTGGATTACCTGCCTTATCATTTACTTTTATAGGATTAACATTTAAGTTTCTTGCTCTAAGAGAGAGTTTCTTTGCACTCATAAAAGGGTTTACCCACCAGAATCCTGTATCATAAAATGTTCCTCTGTAGTTTCCAAAAAACAAAAGGACACGTGCCTCGTTTGGCTCAAGCATAATAAAACCGCATGCCATAATTATTGCCAGAACCATACAGCCCAAAGCCCCCAAAAGAAAATATCCATTGAATTCCTCGGCTTGTGCAAGAAGGACAAAATTCCAGATAGAGCATCCTAATAAAAGCAAGTTTAGAAGTAGAGCTACAAATCCATTTAACTTCCAGCCCTCATAAGTGTAATTACCATTTTTCATACTGCAAAATTATTAAATTGACCAATGCTTTATTTTGATATCATTTTGATATTACAAATATAGAGATAAATATATAATATACAAGTAAAAGAACTAAAAAAAACACTCATAACAAATGTATACCTTAAATTAGGTATTTTTAATTTTTGAGATTTTTGGGCTTTTGATGTTTTGAAAGTTAAATATATCTTTGCTGCCCAAAATCAAAAATGTACCACTAATTAAAATGAAAAAGTTATTAATTCTAATAACAGCTGTTATCCTTTCAAATGCATTATATGCAACCAATTTGCCCCAAACTGAGGCAAGTATTCACGGACATGTTCTCAGTAAAACTACTGGTGAACATCTGACATTTGTTGTCATTTCATTACAAGGAACAACAATAGCAACCACCACTGGCGACCAGGGGCACTACTTTATGGAGCACCTTCCAACCGGTAAGTTTGTTGTTCAGGCTTCTTTAATGGGCTACAAAACAGTATCCAAACAAATAGAAATTGTGGATGGAGTTGCTCTGGAAGTAAATTTCTATATGGAAGAAGACAATATATTGCTTGATGGAATAGTTGTTTCTGCAAACAGAAGCGAAACTACAAGAAAGATGGCTCCTACCCTTGTTAATGTAATTGGCATGGAGACTTTTGACAAAGTTAATGCCTCTACAGTTTCTGGTGGTTTGAATTTCCAGCCTGGCGTAAGGGTAGAAAACAATTGCCAGAACTGCAGTTACCAACAAGTGAGAATCAATGGTCTTGATGGTCCGTATACTCAGATTTTAATTGATTCACGTCCTGTTTTTAGTGCACTTGCCGGTGTATATGGGATTGAGCAATTACCTGCAAATATGATTGACAGAGTTGAGGTTATGAGGGGTGGAGGATCTGCGTTGTTTGGTTCTTCTGCAATTGCCGGCACTATCAACATTATTACAAAGGAACCAGTAAGAAATTCAGCTTCAATATCACATACACTCACAAACATTAATGGTAAAGGTGCTTTTGACAACAATACTTCCCTTAATGCTTCTTTGGTAACAGATGACAATAAAATGGGCATTGCTGTTTTTGGGCAGAATCACCAGAAAGATGGATATGACCACAATGGTGATGGTTTTACTGAACTTACAGAGCTAAGCAGTCAGACCATTGGCATGAGGGGATATATTAAAACTGGAAACTATAGTAAACTTACTGCTGAGTACCACCATTTGCAAGAGTACAGAAGAGGTGGAGACAGTCTGGAACTTCCCCCTCACGAGGTTATGATTGCAGAACAGGTAAGACATAGTATAAATACTGCCTCTTTAAAATATGACTGGTTTGCACCTAACCAAAAACACCATTTAAGCGCTTTTGCATCTTTGCAACATATAGACAGAGAGAGTTATTATGGCGCAGGAAAGGATCCTAATGCCTACGGGCAAACCAACGACCTCACCTGGGTTATTGGTAGCCAATATGTATACAAAATGGATGATTGTCTTTTTATGCCATCTGATCTTACTGTAGGAATTGAATACAACCAGGATCACTTGGAGGACAATATGTGGGGATATAACCGTGTAACCGACCAAATGGTTAGAATTGGAAGCTTATATTTTCAGAATGAATGGAAAAATGAGAAATGGAGTTTCCTGATTGGTGGACGTCTTGACAAACACAACTTGATAGACGGAATTATTTTTAGTCCACGTGCAAATCTTAGATTTAATCCTACAAAAAACATAAATCTTAGAGCAAGTTACTCATACGGATTCCGTGCTCCTCAAGCTTTTGATGAGGATCTTCATATAGATAATGTTGGAGGAACTGTTTCAATGATTCGCCTTGCAGATGATCTTAAGGTTGAAAAATCACAAAGTTTCAGTTTGTCGGCCGACATGTATAAAAACTGGGGCTCTTGGCAGGGAAATTTATGCGTAGAAGGTTTCTACACAGATTTGTCAGATGTTTTTGCTCTAACAGAAGTTGGTGTTGAAAATGGGGTTCTTATTAAAGAGAGAAGAAATGAATCTGGTGCAAGAGTTTATGGTGGTAACATTGAAGGAAAGATTGCTTACAAGAACTTATGGCAAATGCAGGCTGGTGTAACAATACAATCTTCAAACTATAAAGAAGCTCACGCTTGGGCAGATGATGTTGAGGCGGTTAAACAGATGTTCCGCACTCCAGACTTCTACGGATATTTTGTAACATCTTACAATCCGTTAAAACAACTTATGCTAGCTCTAAGCGGTACTTACACAGGAAGCATGCTTGTTGAACACCATGCCGGATACATTAGCCAAAACCGCACAGAAGAGACACCTGGTTTCTTTGACATGAACTTTAAAGCAGCTTATGATTTTAGCATTTACAAGCATATAAAGCTTCAGCTGAATGCCGGTGTCCAAAATATATTCAATGCTTATCAGGATGATTTTGACAAAGGAGCAGACCGAGACTCGGGATACATTTATGGTCCTTCATCTCCAAGATGTTTCTACTTTGGTATAAAACTAAGCTACTAATACACTCTATAAAATATATAAGGCTGGGTCACATCATAATGACCCAGCCTTATTGTTTTGATCAAATGATTTCTATAACTCAGTTTTCCATAAACCATGAAGATTGCAGTACTCATATACTGCTACTACTTTCTCTTCTCCAACAGTTACCACTGCCTCTGGTTTATCTGTAAGGTTAACATACATTCCGCCCTTATCTGTCTCAACATAAATAAAAGCAATATGATGCTCTGGGAGCATTGGATGAGCAACACTGCCAACCTCTACCTTAATTTTTCCACCATCTAATTTAGTTACAACTGGAACATGTTTTTCTCCACTTGCATCCTCTGTATTTGGTATCAATTCCTCCATTTTTTTGCCACAGCAAAACATAGGAACTGTACTATCAACAAGTTTAACAGCTACATTTCCGCATGTTAAACATTTAAAAAATTTAACTGCCATAGAACTGAATTTTTTAAGTTATACATTTAATGATTGCCACACTCGTGTGCGTGACAACCTTGTCCTGAATCCAACACAAAACCTGCAAGATAAGCTTTTACAACAGTCTCTATTTCTCCGTGACAACCTCTAATCACTTTGATTCCTGCACCTTCAAGCTTATTCTTTGCACCATCACCCATATTACCGGCCAACATTACGGTTACCCCCATTTGAGCCAAAGTATCTGCTACTCCAGATTTGCATCCACACCCCTGAGGAGATTCCATTCTTTGGGTTTGAACCACTTTCTTTTCCTCAACAGTAAATATCATATAATGGTCGCAATGGCCAAAATGATCATCAATATAACCATCTCTTGCCGGTACTGCTATTTTATTCATAATACTGATTATTATTTATACATTTCTTGGAAATCATCAAGAAGATACCACATCTCATCATCTATGCTTTGGTTATAGCTTCTTGAGTTACACAAAATAACACCATTTACATTGCTCTTGCTTCTTGCCCATATAGTACATACACCCGCCAATGTACCGCCATGGAAATTCTCCCAGTTAGGGAAATCTGTATATTTACATCTCCAGCCTAAAGCATATTTCTGATATGGATTTCCAGAGGTATTGAACATTTGTTGAGGCTCATACATTTCATCCAAAGTCTCTTTCTTAAAGATATCTGCCACTTTAGTACCATAATCAATATGAGCCATCAGTTTCATCAATGCAGTAGGAGTTGCAATAATACCACCTGCACCAATACCATTCTCTACATCATTACCATATGCATTCTTGCCGTCTTGGCCATAATATGTCACCTCTTTTCCAATCTTTTGGCTCTCACTGTTCTTACCACCATAAATATCGCTGATTCCTATAGGAGTATAGATATCTTCTTTTAAGTATTGCTCAAAAGATTTACCTGAAACTACCTCTACAACCATTGAAAGGATACCAAAGTTTGAATTGTTGTAAGAATAAGTATGACCAGGAGTATAAGCTACTGTCTCGTTATCAACAAGAGTCTGAATTCTCTCATCCAAAGTTTTGTTATAATAGATAGATTTTGAAGGGAAAATACAATCTACACTATAACCGCTGGTGTGAGACAACAAATGTTTGACAGTAATGCTCTTTGCAGCAGAACTCATATCATTACCATATTTGCTAAGAATACCTTTCTCTCCAAATACAGTATCATCCAAATCAAGTTTACCAGCCTCATACAAAGACATGATTGCAATAGCAGTATGTTGTTTTGACATACTTGCCAGTCTGAACAAGTGATCAACTGTTGCTCTCTCCTCTTTAGCTTTATCTGCCCAGCCAAAAGCAGCTCTGTAAACAATCTCCTCATTTTTGCTCAATGCAATAGAAACACCTGGCAAATCATGTTTTATCATAAAGTTATACACTCTGTTATCAACAGACGGATTACCTGCTTTAGCCAAAACTGTATATGTTTTTGTATCACCAGACTCAGATTTTACTGTAATCTTAACTGTTTTGCTAAAGTCTACAGCTGTAGGGTTTTTATGATCATAAGTAGCGTTGTTTATTAACACAGTAGCTTTGTCATGAACATTGATTGTTGGAACCAATGCTGTCATATTTGCATCTTCCTGTACAGTAATGTAAACTGTTGTTCCGTTGTTTACAGGTTTGTAGTCTGTAGTGAATGTTGCATTCTTTGCTTTTGTAAAAGAGAAACTATGCATAGAATTGTCTTTAGACAAAACCGGCTGCTCATCTGGTTTGTTTGAGCCACCATTGTCACCAGAATCATCTTTAGAACAAGCAACAACCAAAAGGCTGAATGCCATTAAAAGAAGTAAATGTTTTAGATTGAATTGTTTCATTTTATAATTGGGTTTTACATTAAATTGCCATTAAAATCATTATTTGTGGTGTAAGCACTCTAAGGAACATTACCAGAGGATAAATTGTAGCATAAGAGACTGCCTGCTGATTTATAGGGGACACAGAGTTTGAGTATGCCAGTCCCGACGGATTTGTTCCACATCCGGCTATGAGTCCCATTAACTGAAAGTAGTTGAACTTAAAGACATATCTGCCTATAGCCGCCCCTGTAAGCATTGGGACAACAGTTATAATCACACCATATCCAATCCACGCCAGGCCACCTTTATTTATTACAGTATCAACAAATCCCTCACCGGATGCAATTCCAACAGAAGCAAGGAATAATGAGATACCAACCTCCCTTAGCATCATATTTGCACTTAATGTAGTATAAGATACTACTTTGAATTTATGTCCAAAACTGCTTATAAGAATTGCTATAATAAGCGGACCTCCAGCCAATCCCATCTTTACCGGCTGAGGCATACCTGGCAACATAAAAGGAATTTATCCAAAAACAACACCAATTGTGATACCCAGGAATATAGCAAGCAGATTAGGCTCTCTTAGCTGTTTGGTAGAGTTTCCCAACATCTTTGCAAAACTCTCCAGGCCACTTTCACTTCCAATTGCCATAACACTATCCCCTATCTGCAATCCCAAATCCGGAGATGCCACCAAATCAACTCCAGCCCTGTTTACCCTTGTAACATTTACACCAAACACAGAACGTACTCTAAGGTCGCCCAGAGTTTTTCCGTTAACTTTTGGTTTGGTTACAATTATCTTCCTCGACGACATTTTGCTGTCCATCTCTGCCCACTCCTGATTGGTAATATCCAGTCCATCACCAAAGAATGCCGTAATTGCCTCCTTATTGGTCTCAACAGAAATTACAAGCAATCTGTCTCCCTCATATAATCTTGTATCTGATGTAGGAATCTCCACATCCCCATTTACCCTGCAAAGTCTGGCAACAATAAAATCCTTATCTACAAGGGCTCTCACCTGCTCTATTGTCTTTTCAAAAATTGCACTGTTTGTAATTCCTACAGAATATCTGGTTGCCATCTTGTCTGCATCTGCATTGGAACCCTTTGCACTTTCGAGCTCCTTTTCCATAGACATTCTGAACAGACCTTTTATTACAACAATACACATAACTATACCAACCACACCCAATGGATACGAAACTGCATACCCCATTGCTATTGACGGATCTGCCACACCTGTTGATTCAATATATGTCTGTTGGGCTGCTCCAAGTCCTGGAGTGTTTGTTAC
>CALCUQ010000277.1 GCA_937906795.1 uncultured Bacteroidales bacterium
GCTTTTGCATTAAAAACAATTGAACACAGAAATAATATCAATAAAAATTTTTTCATATCCCCCTCCTATCTCATATATGTTTTTAATCTGTTAATACTCTTAGTCAATTCATCTGATAGCGGTTTTCCACAATTACCATTAAGAAGAACAGTATTGCAAACATCAATTATTTCCTGCTTTCTGCTGCAATTGGTATACCATCCCAAAACTTCGGCAATTTTGGTCCTGAACGATTCACTTTGGGAGTTATCCTTTAAAACCCCAAGCAAATCAGACAAAATTGTAACAGAAGGATTGTTCTTGATAAATGTAAGATATGAGCATTTTTTCTTTTCACTTAAACCATTGTCCAATATCATAGAAAGTACCATAGTCTGCAACTTCTTGTTCTGCTGTACTTGTTTAATGAACTTCTCTTTAAAAGAAGACTCATTGAACACATATCCCCCATTTTCAACTTTTTTGGAAAACACATCAATGAAATAGTCTGAGTTTAGCATAGCAGCACTCCTTATAACATTAAATGCTATCCTCTCCGACAAATAATCATCCATATACAGGTCTACCAAATATGGAACAAACTCATTGGAGCCCACATTACCCATATAATAAGCAGCCTTTCTTCTAATAAATTCATATGGATCCTTAACAGCAAGTTTGAGCAATTGCGAATAATATCCCTCATTATTGTAATATGCCATTAAATGAAGACACTGCAGTCTCAAATTCCACTCATTTGAACTCCTGTATACATCCAATAAAAGTTGAGGCAATTGAGGATAATTGAAATTGAACAACTTATATAATGCCAAACCTTTAATATCACAAGGCAAATTATGATCAAGAACAGCAAGCCAATATGTAGTATCCTTGGTATTGAACTTGATTTGTGGCAATTTTCTATATGAATCAAATCTGAATGTAGGGTCACCCAAAATATGCGATTCCAGTATATTCGTATATTGAGCCCATACACCAATTCTTTGTCCACACGCCAATAACCCCAGCAAATCAGAAGCTGATTTGTCCTGCAAAACATTTACAGAGTTTGCACAACTTGCGATAGTTTTACCCTCTGCAAAAATAAACTCACTGGCAATACAGCTTTGCTCTCTAAAATCACCATTATAACAGGCATCAAAAATAACCACTCTTGGGTTTGGTTTTACAGATGGCACATCTTCCAACACAATCCCCTGGTTAACATCCTCCAGAGAATCTTTTGAAATTACATCCTTATCAAAAGCATTGGCAATCCAGCTTCTGTCAACGCCATTCCTGAGAATTGAAGCTATTACTTTAGTTGTATCCTCTGAATTTCTCACAGCCCTTCTAAGACGTCTTCTTGCTGAGCGTTTACCAGCCTCCAGCAAATCCGCCTCATCTGAAAAATCTGGAGAAGAAGTAAGATACATTCTGTTATACAAACCATGTTGGTGGAAAAGCATCAGATCAAGTTCATCTCTTTTAAGTTCAGATATTACAGTCTCTTTCATATATGGCTGCATATAGAACATATAGAACTTGGCACCATCTGCATTTTTAAAACAAGATGGCATTTGCTCCCTAAGTGTAATACCCTCAGAAGACCACGCATTCAAACTATTGGAATACGAGCCGCTACCTGTATAAGAACATACATTAACAAGAATATTCTTCTCTTTACGCTCTCTGATTACCTTAGACAGATAATCATTAATTTGTTTGTGACCTTTGCTGCCTTTTTGGGTAGGTTTGATTCTTCCACTATAAATTGTACAAGAAATTTTTTGAGGGCTGTCGGCCGACAATCTGTAATAATAAAAGTTTGTCTCTACACTATCCTTGCCAATAAAATCAAACTTAAGATTCAAATCATCATAGAACCTGTCGGAAGGGACAGAAGAATCCCTTAGAGGAAATTTCTCCTCATCCATTTTAAAGGCAGAGGTAAGATATTGTGCTCCCGACACAAGGGCAACAGGGATATCCCCAATAAAAACAGCCCCTTCCAAAGCCTGTTCATTATAATATTTCTTTATAAAATACTTTACATGCTCCGGGCTCTCCCAATCAGCAACCAGCAAGTATGTAGCCAACCCCTCTTGTTGGAGTATCTCTTTATATTTGTCAACATTCTCCTTACAGGCAGAATAACTCTGCTTGTCAATAAAAATGGCAAAAGAAGAGGCAACTCTCTCTGTTGGCCCTATAATGGTTTGTTGTCCGTATAAAGCATATACGGACAACAAACAACATAAACATATCAACGTTAATTTTCTCATACCCACAATATTAGAAATTTATGCCAAATGAGCATAAAAGTTTTACTCTATTGCAGTCAGAAGAAAAGTCTGAGCTTGGGCTATAGTAATCTACATCAAACTTGAAAAATATTGATGTCTTCTTTTTTACAAGAGTAGAAAAGTTGAGCATTGCACCAAATTTTGTATAATTTGATGATACAATAGCCAAATCTGTATTATAGAATTTTTCTATAAATGCCTTTTGCTCATCTGTTTTATCTGCAGGATAGCTGAACATCCCCTCCATATTTGAATTGAAAGCAAAATCAACACCAAAAAGCAAAGCCGATTTTTTACCTAACTCAAAATTCTTCTTTACAAAGAAATCCATCTGGTAATTTGTAACTCTCATTTTGGATTGAGGAAGATAGTAAATATCATCATCATCTGAATATCTACCTTCAAAACCGGCATTCCATGAATATCCGTTACCTGATTCTCTATAATAATTATAAGCAAAAGAGAACTCTGTATAAGAATAATTGCTTCTTATATATTTCTCCAATGTTACCCAATCGTTAACATCCTGAGAATTATCTACATAT
>CALCUQ010000278.1 GCA_937906795.1 uncultured Bacteroidales bacterium
TGTACTGTTCTCAGTTGGGTATGGGTGTATACAAACTCTTTACTGAGGGTGTAACAGGATGTATGGTATATCTTGATATCAACAATACAATTAAACCATTGTACCTAAAAGATATTCAAGATCCTACAACTGGAAAGATTCCGCCAAGAGCAGTTAATATGGATTCTGATAAAGTTCGCCAGATCTTTGATAATCTATGTCACTACATTACTCCTGCAGACTATGAGGCTGCTAAGAAATATGTGGCAAATCCAGAGGATTACGATTTCAAGAAAATTCTTAACTGGTAATTTTTATGCCTGATGGCAAATAAATTTATCATTTACCAACTTTTATTGAGAGTCTTTGGAAACAGCAATGAGAATTGTGTTTCCAATGGCTCTTTAATTTTAAATGGTAGTGGTAAGTTCAGTGATATAAATGACAGTGTTTTTGATCATTTGAAGTCATTGAATGTTTCTCATATATGGTATACCGGTGTTATTGAACACGCTACCAAATCTGATTTTACTATGTTTGGTATTCCTTTGGATAATCCTAATATAGTAAAAGGAGAGGCTGGTTCGCCTTATGCAATAAAAGATTATTACGATGTTAATCCTTACCTTGCAGATAATCCATCAAAAAGAATGGATGAATTTGACAGCCTGGTAGAGCGTACACATACAGCTGGATTTAAAGTATTGATTGATTTTGTTCCAAATCACCTTGCAAGAGTCTATAAATCGGATTCAGCGCCACAAGGGGTAATTGATTTTGGAACAGAAGACATTATATCTTCTTTTAGCTCACAGAACAATTTCTATTATATCAACAATAGTTCTTTAATTAGAGGAGATTATAAGGAAACACCAGCTAAAGCATCAGGTAATGATTGTTTCACTCCCGCTCCATCTGTAAACGACTGGTATGAAACAGTCAAATTAAATTATGGCGTTGATTATATGAATGGAAATACAAAACATTTTTCCCCAGTTCCAAAAACATGGAAAATGATGTATGACATTCTAAAATACTGGTGCAGTAAAGGGATTGATGGGTTCAGATGTGATATGGCTGAGATGGTGCCAGTAGAATTTTGGGAGTGGTGCCTTTCTAAAATCAAACTGGAGTTCCCTAAAGTAATCTTTATTGCAGAGGTTTATAAACCTGTGCAATATTATTCATACCTTAAAACAGGAAAATTTGATTACCTGTATGATAAAGTAGGGTTATATGACACTTTAAAATCAATATCACAAGGAAAAAATTCTGCAAGTGCTGTAACAGGTTGCTGGCAAAGTCTTGGAGATTTGCAATATAGTATGCTAAATTTTCTGGAAAATCATGATGAACAAAGAGTTGCCTCAGATTTTAATTTGTCTGACCCGTTTAAATCCATACCAGAACTGGTAGTCTCCTTAATGTTCAACAGATCACCGTTTATGCTTTATTTTGGTCAGGAAGTTGGGGAGAGGGGAATGTTGGCAGAGGGCTTTAGCGGCACCGACGGCAGAACATCAATTTTTGATTATTGCAGTGCTCCTTCTGTAGTGAGACTCAATAAAGGAGAGTCAACTGAATCAGAAATTCTCTTGTTGGATATATACAGACAGTTGCTCTCATTTGCAAACAATACTAAAGCAATAAAAGAGGGTGACACTTTTGATTTGCAATATGCAAACTACAATAACCCATACTATGATTGCAACAAATGTTTTGTTTTTGCCAGAAAGGCTGCAGATTCATCACAAACTTATATTATTGCTGTAGATTTCTCGCAATCATATGGCAGTGTAAAAATCAATATACCAGACCATTTCTTTAGAACATGGCATATTCCATACGGAAAATATAATCCGTATGAACAGATTACCCTTGAATTCAATAAGTGGGGAGTAAGTATTTTTCAATTGTAATTTATATGGCAGTAGGAATCCCAACAGAATTAGGTACAGAAAAAGTTTCAAAACTTCTCAGACAATATGCTGTTCCTGCTATTATTGCTATGACAGCTTCGTCTATCTATAATATGGTTGACAGTATTTTTATTGGTCAAGGTGTAGGTGCACTGGCAATTTCCGGCCTTGCCCTTACTTTCCCATTAATGAATCTTGGCGCCGCTTTTGGTTCACTTGTAGGAGTTGGTGCATCAACCACAATATCAGTATTGCTGGGCCAGAAAAACTACGATATAGCACAGAAAGTATTAGGAAACGTAGTTGTGCTAAACCTTCTTATAGGTATCGCATATATGTTTACCGTGCTTTTCTTTTTAGACGATATCCTCTATTTTTTTGGAGCAAGTGAAAACACTATAGGTTATGCCAGAGATTATATGCAGATTATACTGTATGGCAATTGTATAACGCATATGTATTTTGGACTTAATGCAGTATTGAGGGCAAGTGGATTCCCCAAATTCTCAATGAATGCAACAATTTTAACTGTTGTTCTCAACACTGTTCTGGATCCTCTGTTTATTTATGTTTTTGACTGGGGAATCAGAGGTGCTGCAATTGCTACTATATTATCTCAATTGGTCTCTTTATGTTGGCAATTATATAAATTTTCAGATAAAAATAATGTAATACATTTTAAATCTGGCATTTATAAGCTTAATAAGAGAATTGTCAAAGATATTGTTTCAATTGGAATGGCCCCATTTTTAATGAATGCGGCAAGTTGCCTTATTGTTATATTAATAAATAAAGGTCTTAAAGATTATGGTGGAGATCTCTCTATTGGAGCATACGGAATTGTAAACAGAATTGTATTTATTTTTATAATGATTGTAATGGGTCTCAACCAGGGAATGCAACCAATAGCAGGTTATAATTTTGGGGCTAAAAATTACCACAGGCTAATCTCTGTCCTTAAACTTACACTGGTTTGTGCTACTTGCATTACAACAACTGGCTTTATTATAGGAGAATTTTTCCCAAGATTAATTGTAAAAATATTCACAACAGATCAGGAGCTTATAGATAAAGCTGTTAAAGGTATGAGACTGATTTGCATTTTCTTACCTTTGGTTGGAATGCAGATGGTAACATCAAATTATTTTCAAAGTATTGGAAAAGCAAGTAAGGCAATATTCCTTTCACTTACAAGACAACTTATTTTCTTGTTGCCATTCTTGCTTATTCTCCCTAAATTTTTTGGAATAAATGGTGTATGGTTAAGTATGCCTTTTTCAGACTTTGCAGCATGCATAATTGCAGGAGTTTTATTGTATAACGAAATGAACAAATACAGGAGGTTTATAAATGAAGAATAATTTTTACATAACCATAGGTAGAGAGAAGGGGGCAGGTGGTACAGAAATTGCCAAAATGCTCTCTGCAAAATTCAATATTCCTCTGTACGACAAGCAATTGTTGGATATAGCTGCACAGGAGAGCGGTCTTTGTAAAGAGTTATTTGAACAAATTGATGAAAGAAAAGGGACAAAATTCTTTTCCAATATGCAATTTGGTAATGTGATATCAAATATTACCCAGTGCTTTACATCCTCTCCAATAGAAAGAACGGAATTATTTAGAATTCAAAGCCAAGCAATTGAAACAATCGCTGCTAAAGGGTCTGCTATTTTTATTGGCAGATGTGCAGATTATGTGTTGAGAGATACTCCAAATTGCCTTAATGTTTTTGTTACAGCAACAAAAGAAGACAGGTTAAAAAGACTCTACAGCGCAGAAAAGATTAAGGATTTTGATGTTATGTCAAAAGAAGAACTTAATCACTGGCTGGAGCAAAGTGACAGCAGGCGTTCAAGTTACTATAATTACTTTACCTATAAACAATGGGGGGCATCATCTTCTTATCATTTGTGCCTGGACTCAAGCTTTATAGGAATTGACAAATGTGTAGAGATTATTGCTGATATAATAAAAGAAAATGGTTGGGTTTAAACCTGACCATTTTCTTTTATAGATTCCATTATCTGATTTATGTTATCACAATAATTGAAAAATTCTCTGTGGTTGAATTTTATAAAACCTGATGTATACATTACATCAAATTGAGCCATTAAATTATTGTAGTAGCCGTTTAAATTGAGAATGTAAATTCTTTTATTGAGATATCCCAGTTGTTTGTGTACTGCGTATTGAAAAAGTTCATCCATTGTGCCAAAACTCCCTGGTAGAACAATTGCTGCATCAGAGAGCTCCTGCAATAGCTTTTTCCTTTCGCTCATGTCTTTTACACTTATAAAGTCAATACCTTTCTTTGCAATCTCACCACCTCTGAAATTATCTGGCATTATACCAACAACTTTTCCATTGGATTCAATGGCACCTTGAGCCAAAGCATTCATTGTCCCTATATTTGAGCCACCATAAACAACCTTTATATTGTTTTTTGCCAATAAAGAACCCAATTGGTAGGCTGTATCAATAAAAATAGGGGAGTTGCCATCTGATGAACCCAAATATACAGTTACCGCAGAAATCATATTACTTGGCTTTTATATCTTTAGAAAATTCCTCTTTGAGTTTACGTAAATTGTCGTCGGCTTTGAGCTTGTTTATAATAGCTTTTACAAGTATGTCCAAATTACTGGAATCCGAATAATCAGCTGGACATACAAAGTTTACTCTGTCTTGTTTTATAAGTTTTCTTGCACTCTCTTTCTTTTTTTCATTACCTGGCTCGTAAACAGCAATTGAAGTTCCACCCAGTTGTTTAATGAGTTTCATACAAGGCACATCTGTTTCACCATCACCAAAATAGACCATATTTGTAAAAGCAACCCGTTTTTTATCTTCTGGAACAGATGAATTTGTAATTATAGAGTCTTTTACACTAAAAATGCCTTTGTTTATTTTAAACAGAAATTGAGTTTTATTTGTATAGTTTACAGCCGCTGCAGGCCACATTGCATCGCCGTTACTATCATAATAGAAAGAACTTGCAAAGATTGCTTTGAATTCTTTAGCAATTTTTGTACCCTCTATAATTTCTTTATTCCCCGACGAATTTATGTAATGCTCAATTTTTACACCATGAGCCCTGCCATATTCATTGATGCGTTTGAACCAGCCAATTACACCATTGAAGAGTTCCACCGATTCTCCAAACTTCTGAAAAATCTCTTTTCTGATAGGAATACCGGTTTCTTTAGCTTCCTGAAGCATTAAAAGCATATAAACAAGGATATTATCAGAATCCTGACTATCTGCCATTTGTTGAGCTTTACCCCAAAACTGGCTGTCATTCTTGCCAATAGCCTCAATAAATGAGTATTCCTGCATATTTCTAGGAGATAGTGTTCCGTCGAAATCGTATATAAGGGCAATTATAGGTTTATTCTCTTTCATCATTTGTCTCTCTTTTTATAATCTTTCTTAAAATCCTTCTTAGAATCCTTTTTAAATTCTTTTTTATACCCTTTCTTAAAATCTTTCTTTTTGTCCTCTTTAGAGAAATTTTTCTTGGTCTCTTTTTTAAATTCTTTCTTGAATTCTTTCTTGAATTCCTTCTTTGGTTCTTTTACAGATTTTGATTGCATTAATTTGGCCTTTTCTTCCAAAGCCTTTCTTTTGGCCTTATTTACAGCATAAAACTCTGTAACATCATCTGTTGTAATATTTGAATCGTAGATAGTGTTTGAGATAACTACAGATGCCAAATCTGCATCATTGAGCATTTGAAGTTGATCTGTATCTTGAGGCAAACAGTTGAATGTAAATCTTATTTGAGGATATTTGGCTGTAATAGCGGTAAACTTTTCAATATATGAATCAATTGTTTGGGCATTGAAATCCTTGCAGGTTACAAATACTCTCTTTAGTCCATCTTTTATATAAGTGTCAATAAGTTCTATTCCTTTAGTGTCATTTATATCAAAAGAATAAATCAACTGATCATCTGCATAGCAAA
>CALCUQ010000279.1 GCA_937906795.1 uncultured Bacteroidales bacterium
GGTCTGGGATATATCCAAAATGTTAATTCCTGCTTCAGCAAGATAAGTACATTCTTTTGCAATAATACCAACGGTATCTTTTCCTACTACTGTAATAATTGTCTTTTTCATAATGTTTCCTTTCTATGTGAAAAATAATTTTATTTTTTATTGCACTCCATTAAAATCTGTTTTGCTCTCAAAGGGACGATTAAAAGAACCTATCTCTATCAAATTTCCCTCTGGATCCGCAATATAACAGGTTCGTTGTCCCCAGGGCTCAGTTGTCGGCTCCAAGACAGACCTGCCGCCCTGTGCAATGATTCTGGCATATTCCTTGTCCACATCCTCGAAGGTATCGACATACAAGGCAATCTCAAAGTGGCCGTTCAAGCCTCTGGAGTATTCGTAATTCCTGCCTGTCATTTTTTCAAAATCATTTCTGCCGTACAGCAAGAACAGCGTTCCATCCTTGACAAGATACACATTGGATGTATTCTCATCCTCCGTGATTTCAAAGCCAAGGACATCCCTGTAGAAACGTATCATTGCGGGCATATCATCCACAAACAGACCAAAACCATCAAGTCGCATCTCCATTACCTCTGTCAGATTCAATTTAAATAATTACGTTTGATGCTTCAATACCCATTCAAGCATATCTTCATATTCCAATCTTCCATCTGCTACTGCAAGAACCATTTCATATAATTCTTTTTGTGCATACGATAGTTCAACTCCATTCAAAGCAAAGAATACAAGCATCAGAATGTGCTCTTTGCTCAGTCTTCTCATTTTGCAAGCATCTCATAAGCCTCTTTATTCTGTGCAAGTAATCTCCTTGAAATCTCAAG
Source organism: uncultured Bacteroidales bacterium (assembly GCA_937906795.1). Taxonomy (GTDB): domain Bacteria; phylum Bacteroidota; class Bacteroidia; order Bacteroidales; family UBA932; genus Egerieousia. The sequence continues at coordinate 834 of CALCUQ010000279.1, forward strand.
CACATCTTCATCCTTGGCCAGCGCCGATTTTGTCAAGGCGACATTATCAGCATGACAGCCGAGGCAGCAATCACCACTGCCTCCATGATGCCGACAAGGGAAAAAGCCCTCTTTGAAAATCTGTTGTGCTTATACGCTCCATAGGTAAAACAGAGGGTGAGTATGGAGAATACCAAAACAATTACCTACAACCAAGTCATGCAATCGTCCTCCCTTGCCGAAATGGATTTGGTTTATTTCTTCTTGCTCCATAAGAATGAATTGTAATCCATAAAAACTACTCCAGCTCTGCATAATTCCAGCTTGCATTTTTAAAATACTCCCTGTCACTCCAGGGCCTTTCATCGCCAAATCCACCCACATACAAAGTTTCGTCCCCTCGCACAGTCCATTCCAGACCATGCTCCGGCTCCCATTCACAGTTACATTCAAAGTGGAACGCAGGCTCATTCCCCTGGGGCACCCTTATAATCATTATTTGCGGGTAGATGTACTGTAGTATATCTCTGCCCTGTATTCCCTCCGGAACCGCAACATCAATTTCTTCCAGCAAATCCCTGAACTCTTCGCAGTAGTTTACAGCACCCTTACATAAACCGTCTATTGTACAGTCTTTCAGGTTTTCCAGATGCTCCACACAGGTATCCGCATAGTCCATGGGAACATCAAAATCTATATACACCTCAATTTCCTGGTTAAAAAGAGGAAAAAAAGACTTGCCCTCGTATGCAAACTCACCTTTTTTGATATCCTTTATTTTGGCTGTATCCATGTTTAACTCCCCACTTTATAGTTATACCAGTGGTGCAATCTCCGCTCTGATCAAAAGAAATATGCAAATCCTGACTGAAATAAGCTGCAAATGTGCTCCCATTCCAATCATACCCTGTGTTGTTCCACTGCCGCAGGCTCCCATCTCCACACTCATAGTCCGGCCGAGCTGGTCATCCCCATTCGATGATGCCGGCAGTCCCCTCGCTACAAGAACTAGCCGGCACCATCCTTTACTCCCACTTCATGG
>CALCUQ010000280.1 GCA_937906795.1 uncultured Bacteroidales bacterium
TATTCCTTTTCATTTTGTTGACTTGAGCGATATTTACAGAGAAAGGGTTGTTGATTATATGTTCAATGAGTATCAGAAAGGGAGAACTCCTAATCCTGATGTCTTGTGTAACAGGGAGATTAAGTTTGATGCATTTCTTAAGTGTGCTCTTGAACTTAATGTAGATTATGTTGCTACTGGCCACTATTGTAAGAAAGATGAGTTTGTAAATGAGAAAGGGGAGAAGATATACCGTATCCTTGCCGGAGATGATAAAAATAAAGACCAAAGTTATTTTTTGTGTCAGCTTTCCCAACAGCAGCTTGCAAAGGCGTTGTTCCCTATAGGTGAGATTGATAAACCTAAGGTAAGACAATTGGCTAAAGAAGCTGGATTGCCTAGTGCAGAGAAAAAGGATTCTCAAGGTATATGTTTTGTTGGAAAGGTTGATTTGCCTGTCTTTTTGCAGCAAAAACTTAAATCTAAAGAAGGTAAGGTTGTTGAGATTTTTGCTACAGAGCAAGAAAGAGAACCATATACAAAAGTTGCCCTTAAGGCTGGTGAAACAGTTGCAGATAAAGTGAAAGTTGCAGATGATATGATTGATGTCAGGAAAGATTATACATTTGATGAACTTGAACAGTTGGCGCAACCAAAATTGTATACTCCACAAGATGGTAAAGTTATAGGGAAACATATAGGTGCTCAATATTATACCATTGGTCAAAGGAAAGGTTTGAACATTGGGGGACATAAAGAGAGCATATTTATAATTTCCATTGATATTGAAAACAATATAATATATGTAGGAGAGGGGCATAGTCATCCGGGTCTGTACAGAAAGGCTTTAAAAATCAATGAGGATGAGATTCACTGGATAAGACCTGACCTTGCTCTTGAGGTTGGAGACAAACGTGATTATATGGTTAGAATAAGGTATCGTCAACCATTACAAAAAGCTACTTTATATAAGGCAGAAAGTGGGTTGTATATAGTTTTTGATTCTCCACAAAGGGGGGTTACTGCAGGACAATTTGCAGCATGGTATTCTCCAGAGGATGAGGAAATGATTGGTAGTGGTGTTATAAGTAAATAAAACATTATGAATAGAATAGAACTTGTAGATATTCATTTGTATGCATATCATGGATGTTTTGAGGAAGAACAGATTATAGGAAATAATTTTATTGTAAACTTTTGGGCAGAATATGACATGCTTAAGGCTGCAAAGAGTGATAATCTTGTGGATGCACTCAATTATCAGGAGGTTTATAATATTATAAAACAACAGATGGACATAAAGTCTCATCTGCTTGAAAATGTTGCTTACAGAATTTTAAGTTCAGTAAAAGAGAAATTTCCGTATGTAGAGAGTATGCAAGTGAGTATAGACAAGTTGAATCCACCATTGGGAGGACAAGTTAAAGCCTCAAGGGTAACAATGAGTATGTAGATTATGAATACTGGTATAAATAAAAAGGTAGCTTTTGTTACACTTGGATGTAAACTTAATTTTTCTGAAACTTCTACAATAGCAAGTAAATTTATTGCAAGCGGATATGAGAGGGTTGCTCAGAATAAGTATGCAGATGTTTATGTTATAAACACATGTTCTGTTACCGAGCACGCAGACAGTAAATGCAGACAAGCCATAAGAAAGCTTCATAAGATTAATCCAGATGCTATCATTGCGGTTACAGGTTGTTATGCACAACTCAAACCCCAGGAGATTATGGCCATTGAAGGTGTTGATATAGTTATAGGTGCAGACCGCAAAGGTGATGTATTCCAGCTTGTAAATGAAATTGACGGCAAACTTACAAATGCAAGATCTTATTCTTGTGCAATTAGTGAGGTACAGTCAATTTTTCCTGCTTACTCTCAAGGTGAGAGAACCCGATCATTTTTAAAGATACAGGATGGCTGTAACTATAATTGTTCTTATTGTACAATTCCGTTGGCGAGAGGTAAAAGCAGGAATTTGAGTATTGACACAATTATTGGACAGGCAAAGGAAATTGCAGCTAAAGGATTTAAAGAAGTTGTTCTCACTGGTGTAAACACTGGTGATTTTGGTCGTACTACCGGTGAAGATTTTCTTGATCTGCTAAAAGCTCTTAATGAAGTTGATGGTATTGAACGTTATAGAATTTCTTCTATAGAGCCAAATTTATTGAGAGAAGACATTATAAGATGGATAGCAGCTGGATCAAAATTCCAGAAACATTTTCATATCCCGCTGCAAGCTGGGTCTGATGCGGTTCTGGCTGCTATGAGACGCAGATATAATACCACAATGTTTGCCCAGAAGATTGCTATGATAAGGGAAATTATGGGAGATGTATTTTTTGGTATTGATGTGATAGTTGGATTTCCAACTGAAACAGATGAAGAATTTGAAAAGAGCTATAATTTTCTGAAAGATATTGTAAAACCTGCCTTTATTCATGTTTTTCCTTATTCAAGACGTGCAAATACCCCGGCTGCAATAATGAAACCACAAGTTCAGGAGAGTGTAAAAAGCCACAGGGTAGAAAGATTGCAGGCTTTGTGCAACCAATTACATGATGACTATGTTGCCAGATTTATTGGTACACAACAGGATGTCCTTTTTGAATCAACACAAAAAGGGGGGAAAATGTATGGTTATACAGGCAACTATATAAGAGTTGAGAGACCTTACGATAAAACCAAGATTGGAAAAATCTGTAAGGAAATCATTTAGATTACCTGCCTTATCCCAGTAGAACAAAAACACAAGGCCTTTTCCCAATATCAATAGGAGATTTTTTCCATGCCCCAACACTCTTTGTAATTATAGTTTGGGTTGGCAGAGTTATATCTGCGGCAATGCAGATTTTTGTATTTGGGGCACATACAGATAACATATCTTTAAAAAGCTGGTTGTTTCTGTATGGCGTTTCTATTATTATCTGGCTTTGTTTTAGTTGGGCTGAAACCTTTTCAATTAATTTGATTTTGGCTTTTCTCTCTTCTGGTTTTACAGGCAAGTATCCTGTAAATGCAAAACATTGTCCATTAAGGCCACTTGCCATAAGAGCCATCATTAGAGATGATGGGCCAACAAATGGAATTACTTCTATACCATTTGAGTGTGCTAATGATACTAATTGGGCTCCTGGATCTGCAACAGCCGGTAATCCGGCTTCTGATATCAGACCAACATCATTCCCTTTCTTTAGTATGGTTATATAGCTTTCTATCTGTGCAGTTTGTGTATGTTCATTAAGCTCATAAAATTCAAGAGTGTCTATTTTCCCTTTAAGACCTGACTTTGAAAGGTATCTGCGGGCTGTCTTAATCTCTTCAACTACAAAATGAGTCAATGTGCACATTAACTCCAATACAGGTTGTGGTATTACCTCGTTTGGATTATTGTCTCCCAGTGGAGATGGTATCAAGTATAATTTTCCATTGTTCATATGACACAAAGGTAGATAAAAATTTTTACCTTTGTGCTATGGGAAAAATTACTTTTTTAGGCACAGGTACCTCTCAGGGTGTTCCAATGATTGGATGTGATTGCAATGTCTGCAAGTCTTCTGATCCTAAGGACAACAGGCTCAGAACATCAGCATTTGTAGAGTATGATGGCTTTAAAATTCTGATTGATTGTGGCCCTGATTTCCGTGAGCAAATGTTACGTTTAAACGATTTCAAACCTATAGATGCCGTATTGGTTACTCATGAACATTACGACCATGTAGGTGGTTTGGACGATCTTCGTCCGTATTGCCGTTTTAAGGCTGTAATTCTTACACATCAGCATAAGGATCACACAGGTGGCTTGGATGACATAAGGGCGTTCAATTATTTCAGAAAATCTGCATTCCCAATATATTGTGAGTCTTATGTGCAGGATTCTCTTAAAATGGAGTACTCTTATGCTTTTAGTGATTACAAGTACCCTGGTGTCCCACAATATGATTTGAGGACAATTACACAGCAACCATTTACAATATCAAAAACTTTTGAAGATGGTTCTGTTAAGAGCATTGAAATTATACCAATAAGGGTATACCACTATAAGTTGCCTATACTTGGTTTCAGATTTGGTAATATGGCATATATAACAGATGGCCGTACCATTGAACAATCAGAAATAGAAAAATTGAAGGGAGTAGATCTTTTTGTAATAAATACTGTAAGGATACAGGAACATATTTCCCATTTTTCTCTGCAACAGGCACTTGATGTAATTAAAATGGTTGGTGCACCAAGAAACTATCTTACACATTTGTCACATCAGATAGGAACACACAAACAATTGGAGCAGATGCTGCCCAATAATGTCAGAGCTGCATATGATGGATTAAAACTACAGTTTTAGTCCATCTTTTTTTTATTCTCCTTTTTTAATTGTTTTTCAAGCTTTTTCTCTTTCTTTTCTCTCTCTTTTTCCTGTTTCAGATATGCTTTTTCTGCTTGTGATTTTTTTCTGAATATATCTTTGAATGAATTGAATTCTTTCTGGTACATAATACCCACACCGTTTCTCTGTCCGCTTCCGTTATCTGAATATGATGAGTACTGGTCTTCTGCGTGTGAGAAAATATTCATCCTTATCTTTCCCTCATTATCAAGTTTTACCTCTACATCTATATTTCCAATAACATCTCTTTTGCTCGATGCCGAATAAGGATCATTGCCTATGTTTCCATTTATAAGCACCCTGTTATTGAACAATTGTGTTGAAACAGCTACATCAAATACATCGTCACCTCCGGTTGAATGCTGATAATTCAATCCAAGGTCTAATGGAATTCCAAGCTGCTGCAATATATTGCTTATCTGGTTGCTCAATATCTCAGATGCATTTGAATAAAGAATAGATGAGTTGTTTGCTATACCAGATTGTTCGTCGGGAATAAATCCTCCCGACACAATAAGAGCCATAAACTGTTTCTGAACTTTACCCTCTGTATTCAATGCACTTTCAACTCTCATTTTTGTAGTTGGGTCCAAATCTGGAATATCTATGTTAAAGTCAAGCTCAGGATTCATCATTTTCCCCGACATAAGTATCTCACAATTGACATTTCTTCTTGTTGATACACTGCTTGTATCTGCAATTAGAGTGTTAATTGAAGTTTTTGTCTTGTATATTGCCTTAAGATCAAGATTTGTATCCTCTATTCCCCCATTAAAGATTATAGTACCCCCTTTATCCAGAACAAAGTCTTTGGTGGCAATACCTCCAAAAACAAATCTGTAGCTTCCCTGGTCTACTATATAATTTCCATATACCTTAAACAAATCTTTGGTAGGATTGACAGCTATATTTATCAAGCCATTTCCTTTTGCTTTTATTACATCACCCAACTCCTTGTTTACCTCAATGTTCATTAATGCATCCGGTGTTACATTTGCATTCATATTTACATTAAGTTCTGTTGGAATAATCTTTTTTGCTTTTCTTATAAGCAATGAATCATATGGGTCAAACTCTTCCTTTTTGTGCTCAACAAATGTAAGGATATGTGTTTTGGTTGCATTTTCGCTGCTAGACAATGGAATATGTATAGATGTATTTTTTTCTGTCATTACATCTATATCAAGATTGATTTTCTTTATAGGGCCGGTAATTTTAAGTTTACCGGTACCAAAAGCACTACCATAGAATATTTCATTGTCTTTCATTGTGGTTCTCAGACATTCAAGATCTTTGAAATCTATGTCTACATCAAAGAAAATATCTCTGAAATAATTATACCCCATTTTACCTGTAACTTTTCCTTTGTACCCTTTAGAGTCTGTTATGGTAAGATTTTTTGAGAATATACCTTTCTCATTTACAGATACAGGTCCATTTAGAGTATATGGTACTTGGGTAAAGTTTACAGTAAATTTGAAGTCTTTAAATTCGCAATTATCCCCTTCGAGTTTCAGTTTGTCAAATGTTCCGTGTAATTTTAATTTTCCCGACAAACTACCGCTTGATTTTGAAATCAGTGAGGATAGGAAAGGCTCAAAGTATGCAACAGAAAGATTGTCCAGAGAAGCAGATAAGTTTATGTATCCATCCTTTGGAGTGTAATATCCTTGTGTTGTAAATACTGTTTTGGTATCTATTTTTGAGTTTACGAGCAGATTGAACTGTTTTTTGTTATTGTTCCAGATGCTCATAATCTTCATTTTTCCGGCATTATTGTTATAAACTTCAACAGAGTCTCCGGTTATGTCCATAAAGACTTTTGGCTCAAACTTAAGATCTGCCAACTTTGCATTTCCAGAGAAATACCCTTTAAAGTTGAAAGGTTTGTTAAGGAATGCATTTAATATATCAATATTGAAATTGCTTAGTTTTATACCCAATGAATCATTCCCGTTTTTTGCAATATCACCTCCAATTTCCAACGATTGTAAATTATTCACAATTTTAAAATCAGAAATTCTTACAAGTGTATCGCAATACTGGATATTGGCATTATTCAGATTCCATGTCTCTCCTTTAATATTAAAGTGTGAACCATCTTCTATATTGAGATTTATACTTTTTTGAGGTATGAAATCTGCTGATATGTTTAATGTTGCATTATTTTCTGTAAGGCTGTCATTTTTAAACCTGAATCCTGCTTTTAGTTTGTTGTGTTTAAGGTTAACGTTTATTTTACTGCTGTCCATAACAATACCAAAGAGGTTAATGCTTTCTGCATTCACTCTGGCTGTTGTAGCTGAATCAGATTTTATGTCAATATCAAAATTCCTAAAATAGTTCTTGTTGTAAGCCATTCTTTTAGATGATAAAGAGGCTTTCATCGCATTTTTATTGTCAATTTTGATTTTTAACTTACTGTCTTGGTGAATGTAAAGACCAGGAACAAGCAATTCACATATATCCATTGTGTTATATGTGATAATATCAAGGTTATATTCCCCTTTGGAGTAATTTCTTATACCATTGTCGGGAATAAAATTGTTTGCTTTTGAATCAAGTGCTATCTCTTTTGCTCTATTTATAAAGTCAATGATGGTTGCGCTTCCCTTATAATCAAGTTTTATAAAAGGAGCTTCCACACGAGTGGTGAATGTACTGTCTGCTATATTTTCTGAACCTGTAATCTTAATTTTGTCAAAATAATAACTGTTTACAGAATTATTAATCTTAATGTCATTTAAATTGATATATCCTACAATGTTATTGTTTGAGGTTTTTATAAAATTGGAGTTGAGATTCAAACTCAGTTGGGATTTTTTATATCTCTTGTCTATGTTAAGAGCCTTAAGATTTATATATGGAGCTTCCAAATAAAACTTGTATTTGTTTGACAGGCTTTTATTGAATGAGAATAACCCCTGGAATCTCATATTTAGATTAGGGTCATTGCAAATTATTTTTCCATCAAAATAGTTTGAAGTATACACACCATTTGCATGAATGTTTGTATAGTCATAACCATTTAAATGAAGTTTCTTAATGTCAAGATTATGCAGTTTTATATTGTTTCCTCCGTTCCACTCTTTTGCTATTACTGCCTCTACAGATGCATCTAATGTTGCATTTCCCAATATTGGAACTTGGATAACTCTTCCAATATTAAATTCATCTGTTATAATTTTACCATTGAAATATTGCCCTTTACCGCCAGGTTCATTTCTGAACAACAAATCAATTTTGGCATTTCCTGCACTCGACTGGATATCAAGATTACCAACAAAATCATCCAGCAATCCTGCCAATGTTCCATAAATATTGTAGTGCTCAAAAGGAGAAAGCTTGTTAAAGAATTCCTTTTTTGGGGTATTGTTGATGGATGAAATAATTCTGGATATATCATTTGTTGTTGTATAGCCGTTGTTTATCTGGGCTATTGCCATAGTTGACCTTACATCTGGAAGTCCAATTAGTCTTACACTAAAATCAAGAAACGTTTGACCGGTTACTGAAGTGACAGTTATTGACTCACTTCTTAAATCCTTTACAGGTCCGCTAACAACTCCGTTTATATATATGCCAAGATTACTTCTGTACAAAGAAGGTGTTATCCTTCCAATAGTCTTGAAACTCAAGTATGAATCCCTTGAGTCCAATCCCATTTCAACCAAATTTATAAAATCTGTAAAGTCTTTGCTGTCATTGTATTTGAAATAAAAATATTTGCCTCTGACAGTAGAATACGCATCTTTAATGACAAGGTCTGTAATTAGTGCCTCTTTATTCCAGATTTTAAGATTTCCATTTAGAGCATTAAGTTTGAACCCACTTTTATCTGTACCTTTAATGTTTTGGACTGTAGCATATAACGTATCTTCCTCCAATTTAACATTGTTAATGTCTACATAGATATTTGAAATGTCCAAATCTGCAAAATTTATAATACTGTCACCTTTAAATGTTTGTTTTAGAGGATTGTTTAGTCTAAATTTAAAGTCAGACAATTTTAAAGCAGTAGCAAACATCTTAAGATCCAACTTCTTGGTTGTATCTTTTATTCTGTTTTTATCCCTTTTGAATATTCTGTCAAGATTTGAATACCTTTCTTTTTCTGTAAAGAGATTGAATTGACCTTTCTCCAACGCAATTTTCTTTATTCTTATACTCAATTTTGCAAGATCCGAAGGGGCAAACGTAAGCGACAGTTTTTTGCAATGCAAAAGTGTATCTGTATGATTGTAGTGTTTCTTTAATGAATCAAGCAACTGATTTTGTTGTGTTGAAACAATTGAAACATTAGAAAGGATAACTTTGTTAAAAAACAGGATATATACCTTATCTATAGAAATTTTTCCATCTATTTTCTCTGAAACTTTATCTGTAATTTTCTCAATGATAGATGTTTGTACATAGGGAAACTGCAACATGACAACTATTGCCATTTGTATTCCTACAATCAGCAATATCACATATAAAAATATTTTTATAAATGTTTTAATAAAAATTGTCCCTATTAGTTATATTTGAGCAAATTTAGTTAAAAAAACTAAGTAAATTTGCATCGCAATAAAATATATATATGAGTTTTTTAATATTAGGAATAGAATCATCTTGTGACG
>CALCUQ010000281.1 GCA_937906795.1 uncultured Bacteroidales bacterium
AGACAACTGGATTTTTACAGATGTGCAGCAATTGGATATAACCAATTATGACGCTGTAAGCCAGATGGTAAGGATGCACAATGTGAATGTTATTGTAAACTGTGCTGGGTATACCAATGTAGATAAAGCAGAGGATGATGTCAGGCAGTGCACTTTAATTAATGCAGTATCTTGTGAGAATCTGGCAAAGGCACTTTTGGAGGTTAATGGAACTTTAATCCATATTTCTTCTGATTATGTTTTTGGTGGAGGAGATTATAATATTCCTTGCAAAGAGGAGCAAGTTGGTTCACCTACAGGAGTTTATGGTCAGACTAAACTTATGGGAGAAAATGCCATTAAGCAAGTGGGGGTAAATTATATTATTATAAGGACATCGTGGATGCATAGTGAGTTTGGGAAAAACTTTGTAAAGACAATGTTGCAGCTTACCTCTTCACAGGCTCAGCAGCAAAGAGAGATTGCCGGAAAACCAAGAGGAATAAAGGTTGTATTTGACCAGGTTGGAACACCTACTTATGCTTACGATTTGGCTAAGGTTATTGCATATATCATTGAGTCCCGACAATTGGATAAAAAGGGCATTTACCATTATTCAAATGAAGGAGTATGCAGTTGGTTTGATTTTGCTAAAATGATTGCTCAGTTTTCTGGGAATGACTGTAAGATAACACCTTGTCATAGTGATGAGTTCCCAAGCAAGGTTATAAGACCCAGCTATTCTGTGCTTGACAAAACAAAGATTAAAGAAACATTTGGAATTGAAATCCCATACTGGGTTGATTCCCTAAAGGATTGTATAGATAATATAAAAGCGGGGGAGTAGTATGAAAAGAGTATTAATTACAGGTGCAACAGGGTATATTGGGTCACATATAATAGTGGAGCTCATTAATGCAGGGTATGATGTTGTGGGAGTTGACAATTTCTCAAATTCAACAGCTAAAGTGCTGGATGGCATTGAGAAAATTATTGGAAGGAAGATTGATTTTGTTGAGGTTGACTGTACCGATAAAGCTGCTTTTGAAAAGGTATTCCAACAGTATCCGGATATTGAGGCTGCAGTGCATTTTGCTGCATATAAGGCAGTTGGAGAAAGTGTTGCGGAGCCAATAAAATATTATAGAAATAATATTTCGTCTCTTGTAAACCTTATAGAGCTAATGGTTACAAAAGGGAAAGGGGCAAATATAGTATTCCCATCGTCGGCAACAGTTTATGGAGAGCCAAAAGTTGACCAGCTACCTATTAAGGAGAGTACTCCGCTTCAGAGGGCAACATCACCATACGGAGCTACAAAACAAATGGCAGAAGAGATTCTGGAACATAGTGTAAAGGCATACAGTAATCTCAATACCACTATATTAAGGTACTTTAATCCAATTGGTGCCCACCCATCTGCACATATTGGGGAGCTTCCAAACGGAGTTCCAAACAACTTGGTTCCGTTCATTACACAAACAGCAGCAGGAATCAGAGAGTGCTTGAGTGTATTTGGCAATGATTATAATACTCCCGACGGATCTTGTATAAGGGATTATATTTATGTAGTGGATCTGGCCAAAGCTCATGTAAAGGCTGTGGACAGAATGTTGCAGGAAGGAGTAAGATGGGATATTTTTAATTTGGGAACAGGTAAAGGATTGTCTGTATTGGAGCTTGTTAACGCTTTCATTAAATCTACAGGGGTAAAACTTAACTACAAGATAGCCCTCAGACGTCCCGGAGATGTAGAACAATGTTGGGCAGATGCTACAAAAGCAAATCAGATTCTTGGGTGGAGTGCAGACACACCTATAGAAGATGTGTTGCTTTCTGCATGGAAGTGGCAATGCTCCTTAAATAAATAAATTTGAAAAAAAGGTAAATTTGTGTATATTTGCCGTGCAAAAGCGGGCCTATAGCTCAGTTGGTTAGTAGCACCTGACTCATAATCAGGGGGTCACTGGTTCAAGCCCAGTTGGGCCCACTCGCTAAAAAAAGCACTTACATAGAGTATGTAGGTGCTTTTTCTTTTATTTTATCAACATTGTCAATTACTGGATATCCCCATCAATTTTAGTAATACCAGTCTTGGAATAATTGGTCCTTACCTCAATATCAATGTCGCCCTTGTCTTTATTCCACATTAAAACAATATCCAAAGAAGTAACCCAATTCACATAATGAATCTTAATCTTTAATCCCTCTTTAGTAACACCATAACTTCCTGCAGCAAAGAAAGGCCCTTCCAAACCCTTCTCCCAGCCAATAGGATTGATAGAGTATGGAGGATAACCGGCAATCTCCCCTGTAAGCCATGTTTTATATCCAAGAGGTTGAGTGTAAACAGAACCATCTTCTTTTGTGATTACCATATCAAGAGAATTTGTCCCTTTGTTAAAGGTAACCTCTTTAAATCCAAACTTATTTTTGCTAAGAGCAATCTTTTTACCTACAATGTTTTTAATTACAGTACCATCCTTCTTTCCCTGAACAACAGGAAGCTCATAGGATTTTTGTTTCTGCACAAGCTCCTGGTAATCTTTTCCGGCAACAAGCTCATCTGCAGCTGCATTTTCAATAGCTTTCATCAAACCATCCCATATTAACCCCCTTTGAGGTTTGCCATTTGTAAATGAAGCCTCAGTAAGTACAATTACAACATCCTGTTTAGGAATGACAATCACATATTGGCCCAAAGCACCATCGGCTCTAACTGCAGTTGGATAGGCACATTGCCATGTCTGGAATCCGTATCCATAGTCTCCACCATTGGATTGTTTGGCGCTAATCTGCTCTATCCATTCTTTAGAGACTATCTGTTTGCCATCCCATACACCTTTATCCAACCACATCTGGCCAACCTTTGCAAGAGATTCGCTTTGTATATGCAATCCCCAGCCGCCGGTATTTACACCCTCTGGGCTTATTTCCCAATTAACCTTGGATATCCCCATTGGGGTAAACAAATGCTCTTTAAGGTATTCAAGCAAAGTTGTTCCGGTAACTTTCTGAACTATAGCGGCGAGCATATATGTTACCATAGAATCGTATGCAAACTTCTCTCCTGGTTTGTTTACAACAGGTTTGCTTAAAAAAGTCTCAATCCAGTTTGTGCATTTGCTGCGCATTCCCCAGTCTGGCTTAATGCCACTTGTCATTGTAAGAAGATCCCTTACTGTAATTGATGCAAGGAGTGGAGAAATCTCTTTTGGGAGTTTGTCGGGGAAGAAAGTGGCTACTCTATCTGTAAGACGCAAACGGTTCTGGTCTATTGCAATACCTACAGCCATACTCACAAGAGTTTTTGAGCTTGAATATTGGGTGTGAGCATATTCTGGAGCAAATGGTTTTGGATATATCTCCCCTATAACTTTTCCATGGCGCATAACTATAACACTATGAATCTCTGTTTGAGGCATATATACCAATGAATCGAATAAGGTAGTTAAAGCCTTGGAAGGGACACCTTGCTCCTCTGGAGTGCTGCGTGGCAGTTGATTTATTTGTGCGTAAGATATTGTGGCAAAAAGGCTACACAATATAAAGGCTAAGCATATTGCAAATCTTTTTCTCATAATTGTTTTTGTTGATTGAACGCAAATTTAATAAATAGTTGTTTTTTTACCTATTTTTGCAAACACAGAGAGCAATGTAAAAGATGCAGATTATGGATATCAAAAGAGTAGTGGCACTGTTTTTTAGCCCAACTTTAACAACAAAGAAATGTGTACAGGCTATTGCGCAAGCGGTAGTAGCCAAACTGAATATAGAAAATCCAGTGGAGCTGGTAGATGTTACAACCCCTACAAAAAGAGCTGCTGTGCCTGAGTTTGCACAAGGAGATTTAGTTGTGTGGGGAGTGCCTGTCTATATTGGCAGAGTACCAAATCTTATTACTCCGTTCTTTAAGCAAATAACTGGTAATGGCGCAGTTGGAGTTCCTGTTGTGGTTTATGGCAACAGAGCTTATGACGACGCACTAATAGAACTTAGAGATATTATGATTGGTGGGGGATTTAAGGTTGTGGCGGCTGCGGCATTCATTGGCGAACACTCTTTCTCTTACACTTTGGGTGGTGGTAGGCCAAATGAAAATGATTTGCAACAGGCATCTGAGTTTGGTAAGCAGATAGGGGAGAGAATATTGCAGGGAAGGTATGACTCCTTGAATGGACAAATAAGTGTACCGGGCAACCCTTATCCGTATGAGTTCTATAATGCAAAGAGTAAAAGCAATAAAAGCATTGATATACGTAAAGTCAAGCCTCAGACAGACCCAGACAAATGTAATGATTGTGGGATATGTGCAATGTTATGCCCAATGGGAGCCATAAATGTTGCAAGTTGTGCAGATGTGCCAGGCATTTGCATAAAGTGTGGAGCTTGTGTTAAAAGGTGTCCAAGAGGGGCAAAGAGCTTTACAGACCCTACATATCTGGAGCATAAGCAAATTCTGGAAACTAATTTTACTTTGCCGCAAAAGAGTAATGAATTGTTCTTCTTGTAAAACATTGGGTTGATATGAAAAAATTAAAAGCACTGATTTTTGCACTGGCCTCTCTGATTGGAGCAGCATATTGTTTTGCAGAGGAGATAATTGCCCTTATCCCTGGAGCAGAATCTGTAATGGAGGCGCCGCAACAAGACAATGAGCCAGCGGCATCTGCCTTTAATCCAAAGTTGAAAAAGAAGGTTCCAAATCAGGTTTGTGTATATAAAGGGCATACATTATCGTACAATAATGAAACACTATTGCCAAATTGGGTTGAGTATCAGCTTACAAAAAATGAGGCTCAGGGAGAGCTTCCAAGAAAAGATAAATTCAGGCAAGATCCAATGGTGAAAGGAAAACAGGCAGAAGAGTCTGATTATAAGAATTCTGGATGGGACAGGGGCCATATGGCTCCCGCAGGAGATATGAAGTGGAGTGTTAAGGCAATGGAGGATAGTTATTATTTTACAAATATCTGTCCGCAAAACAGACAACTCAACGCAGGGGATTGGAAAGAACTGGAGGAGCAGTGCCGCAAATGGGCTATAAAGTATGGTAGAGTGGATATAATTTGTGGCCCTATTGTAAATAAGAACAGGCACGGAAAACTTGGGGCAAATAAAGTTGTCATTCCCGACGGATTTTATAAAATTGTTAAGTATTCCACTGCAAAAGAGGTGGTTGTAAGAGGATATGTTTTTGATAATCCTCCAAAAAGAAAATCTGTAATAGACACCAGACCTGCAAAACCAAGGCCTTTGGAGAGCTATGTAAAACCTATATCGGAGATTGAGAAACTTACAGGGATAAAATTCTCTATTTGATTTGGGTAAGTTGTCCCTGCAGGGTAATGTATGGAGTGTCGGATACTCCTTTAAAGTCTGATATCTGTGCCTTTATATTCTGTACGTTCCCGGTACCTTCTTTGAATTGTGGTTTGAGTACTATTTTTACCACATATAGTTTTCCTGGTTGAGGATCAAAAGTCACAGAGTGGGTATATTTCTTTATATTATTGATAATGAAGTGGTCGTGAGCCATTATCTGGGCACACTCTTTAATCATTTGTATTGCAAGTACAGGATGTCCTTTCTGCAATTCAACTCTAAAGATGCCGTTACGGTTGTCGCAGTTGGGATATGATATTTTTTTAATTGTAAAGTATTTGTCCTGTATCTTCATTTGTGTATCAGTTGTTAAGATTGATTCTTATCTTACATTTGGCAGCAACCACGCCATCAATCTTTGCTGTTGCCAGAACATTTGAGATGCCTTTTTTAGATGACATCAATTTTATGTCGGTGACAATAGTTTCTCCACATTTAGGCAAAAAGAATACAGAAAAATCCTTTATTTCCATAATGGTATATTTGCTTTCAATAGCCATAGAGATACTTTGTATAAAGTGCTCTATTAGTCCAGGTTCCTGAAAATGACAAGATGCATAAAAACAGTTTGATTCTTTAACAAGAAACTGGGCTGTTTTTGTTTCCTTGTTATAGGCGTCTATCAAACTAATTGTGCATATGTTGTCTGTTACCATTTTATTGGCCTGTATTGGTGAATTAATTAAAGTGCAAAGGTACTAAATTTTAGGTATTGGACAAAAGAGAAGTTTTCTACTCTTTAAGAGTGTGGAGTTGGTCTAAAAGTAGGATTTTTTATAATCTAAAATAAATAAGCACGTATTTTGCATTGTTTTATTGGTAAATAATTCAGATTATAGTTTCAGTAGACCATACTATGAAAAATTTGATAGATGTAAATGTGACAAAGATGGTTTCTCATTTGGAAGAAATGAGAAAGGATATTAACCATAAGTATTCAAATATAGCTCATATGGGAAATGATGTGCTTATGATTAAAGCGGTTAACAAATCCCAATCATTACTTGATTTTCCTATAAGGGTAGATGCTCTTACTATAGTCAGGCCAAAATTAAATGAGGTTAAGTTCAATATTGATTTAAAAGAGTGTGTTGCAGACAAGAATTC
>CALCUQ010000282.1 GCA_937906795.1 uncultured Bacteroidales bacterium
AAAACACTTGCTGAGTATGCTCAAGAAAACATTTTTGATGTTTTAGGTATGTCAAGCACTACTTATATGGCAAGCAAAAAACCTGAGCTTATGCCAAGAGTTGCTCCAACAGAGAAACAACCAGATGGTTCTGTTCTTAAAGGTGAAGTTCATGATCCTCTTGCAAGAGTAATGAACCATGGCAATTCCGGTAATGCAGGTGTATTCTCAACAGCTGAGGATTTGGCAATTTTGGCTGCCGCACTTATGAACGACGGAGAGTTTGAAGGCAAACAAGTTCTTGGTAAATTGACAGTTGAGACAATGACAAGAGTGCCTCAGGAGGTTAAACATCTTGGCAGATCTTTAGGCTGGGACAACTATTCTCCATATGCATCAAATAATGGAAATCTTTTCCACCCAACAAGAACATTTGGTCATACAGGTTATACTGGAACATCTATTATTGTAGACCCTGTATCAAAGACTTCAGTTATCTTATTGGCACATAGAGTTCACCCAGTGGATAAAGGTGGTGTAGTAAGACTGAGAGCATTGGTTGCAAATGCAGTTGCTGCATCTGTTGTCAAATAGTTTAATCTACATAAAAGTAAAGAGTCCGGATCAAAATCACTTTTGATTCGGACTCTCTTTATTGTTTGATTATTAGAAGCTTATCTTAAGGCCGCAGTTAAAGTTTATCCCTTGTCCCCAGTATCCTGTAAAGGTATTGATTGTATGGTCTGCACCATCCTTACCTCTCTCTATATACAACTGGTCAAACAAGTTGTTTACATTAACAAAAATATCCAGTGCAAGAGGTCTCTCCTCAGTTACATTTATAGGAATATTGTAGCTGGCAGCCAAGTTTACAAGATTATATGATGGAATTCTGTAAGGCTCAACATTATCGTTGGCATTTGTGCGGGTATTAGGTTCAAAATCTGCCCAATATCTGTCATTGAATGTCCAGTTGACACCAATATTCAATCCTTTGGTTGGCTTAAAGTTTACCTTTGCACCAATTTGTGTTTGAGGAGCATCTCCAACAGGTAACCCATTGCTGTATACATTTATTGTTTGTGCAATTTGTCCGGAATATGGATCATATATGTTTGCACTAACATTGTTTTTCCACCTCCAGCTTCCAAACGACCCCCAAAGGGAAACATTCATCCATTTTGTAAAATCATAAAATGCATCAATCTCCAAACCATAATGGAAAGCATCCAATCCGGTAATCATAAATTTATACGAATCGTCATCCAAAGGTTTGTACGGATTACTCATTATAGATTTGTTTTTCCAGTAGCTTGCATAAAAAGTTGCTTCAAGACCACCTTTGGCAAACAATACTCTATATCCCAACTCTCCAAGATAGTTTTGCTCATTTTCAACATCTTTAGAAATCTGGTTGTTTCCGCTGGCAAAGAATACACTTGAGTAAGGGACACGGCTATAGTATGCAGCGTTCATATATAGACTTTGCGATGTTCTACCTTTATTGCTTATTCTATACAGAGCACCAGCCTTTACAGATGCACCCACACCATTAGCTGCTTTGCTTATATGCTCTCCAATGGCATAATTGTATTTGTCCCATCTTTTTGTAGAAGATACATTTAAACTGGCACCCATCTCCACATTCCATTTGTTGGATGTATAGGCCAATGTGGTATATAAAGTTCCAAAATGGGTAGTTTTTCCATTATTTGTTCTAATGAAATCACCAACCTTTTTAACAGGGTTTCTTCCAGCTTCACCCATTAGCGATTTGTTTGCATAATCTTCCCACCAGAAATCGCCACCAAGCAAATCTGTGATTTTTTCATGCTCCCAGGTTGCGTAGTATTGGTAGTGAGCACCTGCACCCAATGTAAAGTTATTGTCAAGTTTAAGGTCAAATGAACTCTTCAATCCAAATTGAGTATGGCCGGCAATATAGTCACTCATTATATTTGTAGCACTTTTACCGGCAGCTGCAGCAGTTTTGTTATCCTCAACAACACTATCCCAGTCTACATAGCCATCTTTCATATAAGAAGCAATTTTCTTCCCTTTTGTTTCTGCCCAATATCCGCCACCATGCCCAATAGCAAGATACATTGCATTGCTCAAAGAGAATTTTTTGCCGTTATTGTAGAAGTGGTTTAAAATAAAATAAGGCTTATGGTAATTGTTCTTATTTAAAGTTCTCTCTTTTTTTATGGCTTTCCCATTCTTGTCCCACTCAGTAATATAGCCCCAGTTTTTGTTGTAATCAATGCCATAATTCTCCATATCTGCCAATGAGAGTCTGCTTGAGCGCTGGTTATGTTTCTCAGGAGAGCCCAAAGCTGTAAAAAGAAGAGAGTGCTTTGAGTTGATTTTTTTGCTCACACTCAACATATATGAGATAGAACTTACATCTGTACACTCAACCCAAGTGTGCCCCCATGTTTTGGAAGCAAGAAGAGATATTCCCCATCCCCCTTTAAGTTCTCCACTATTATATCCCAAATATGTTTTGTATACACCGCCACCGCCGTAGGTAATACCGCCATTAACAAGAGATCTGTCTGTAGCACTTTTTGTTATGATGTTTATACTGCCACCAACTGAGTTGTCGCTGAGCATACTGCCACCAACACCCTTCTGTACCTGTATGGTAGCTGTTGCATCTGTAAGGCCCAGCCAGTTGTTCCAGAACATACT
>CALCUQ010000283.1 GCA_937906795.1 uncultured Bacteroidales bacterium
GCCAACTCCGTATCCACCTGCAACAATTATTTGAGAACCTTTAATGTCAATTTTCTTCTCTTCAATATGTCTTTCAATGATTTTTACTGCAAAATCTGCATCTGAAAGTATATTCTTTACATCAATTCTCTTTATTGAACCTTCTACAGCAACAGGCAATTCCTCTTTTTTCATTACTCCTTCTCTTACTGTAGCCATTTGAGGTCTATGGTCTGGATTGACAATGGTTGCTATGATATTGCCTCCAAATGCAGGTCTTATCTGATATAGCAGATTTTCCCATTTGTTCCCTTTGGTGTCCTGATGGTCTCCAATCTCCAGACTTGTACAGTCTGCTGTAAGTCCACTGTGCAATGCACTTGAAATTCTAGGAGCCAAATCACGTCCTATACTAGTTGCACCAAAAAGTGCAATTTGTGGTTGCTCTTGTTTGAATAATGAGATTGCAATTGAGGCATAAGGAAGAGTTCTGAAATATTCCAGTTGAGCATCATCTGCAAGATGGATTGTCTTTACACCATATTTATATAACTGGTCTTGTAATCCTTCTACATTATATCCAATAAGTAATGCTTCAAGTTCGCATTTAAGAGTTTGCGACAATGATCTTGCTTTTGTAAGCAATTCCAGGCTCACATCGCATAATTTGCCATTATCGGTTTCGCAAAATACTATAATATTATTCATTTCTTTCAAATTACATTTATGTGAGACTTTATGTTAACCTATTGTGTGATTTGAGATAAGCTCCGCAATAAGATTGTCAATATCCTCATCACTGGAAGTAAGTTTCTTTGCTTCTTTGGCCTGGAATACAATATTCTCCACTTTCTTTACTTTTGTAGGAGAGCCAGAAAGGCCGTAGCTGCTGTCCTGGCCACCAATCATGTCTGCACCCCACTCTTCAATTTTTAAATATTTGTAATCGGCAAGTGGAAGCGGGAAGTTTGCACCCTCTGCAGTATCTTCTGACTGTGTTCTTGCATATTTGTATTTCATTACCTGTTTTGCGTGTCTTGGTCTGCATGCGGCTGCAGTTGCGTGTACAGTAACCAAAACAGGTAGGGTAGATGTAACTATCTCTATACCTCTTTCAAGTCTGCGTTTTACAGTTACACTCTCTGGGGATATTTCCATTATCTGCTCAGCATATGTTACCTGAGGAATGTTCAGCTTTTCAGCAACTTGTGGTCCAACTTGGGCAGTGTCACCATCAATAGCTTGTCTTCCTGCAAGGATAATGTCCGGATTGATTTGTTTTATTGCTTGAGACAATGCATATGAGGTTGCCAAAGTGTCTGCACCTGCAAACTTTCTGTCTGAAAGCAATATGCCGCCATCTGCACCTCTGTACAGACCCTCTCTGATAATTTCGGCAGCTCTACCTGGTCCCATTGTCAACAATATAACTTCTGAACCTGGTATAATATCTTTAATATGTAATGCTTGCTCAAGAGCATTCATGTCTTCTGGATTGAAAATTGCAGGGAGAGCTGCTCTGTTTACAGTGCCCTCAGGTGTCATTGCATTCTTTCCAACATTTCTTGTATCTGGAACTTGTTTTGCCAGAACAACAATTTTTAAGGTTTTAGTCATAATTTATTACATTCTCTATGCCTTTGCATTTGGAGTTCCAAATCCCATTGGCATATTGTTAGTATTCTCATTATTTATTTTGATTTCACCAAATTTGTCTTCATAACCTCTTATGTTATCCATTAGAGTGTGAAGAAATCTTTTTGCATTCTCTGGAGTCATTATCAATCTGTTGGTAACACTTGCCTTTGGCATTCCGGGCATAAGTCTTACAAAGTCCATAATGAACTCACTCGAAGAGTGACCTACAATTGATAAATTTACATAAGACCCTTGTGCAATATCGTTGCTAAGGTCTATGTTTATGCTGTTTTGATTATTTTCTTCCATATTATTATTTAAACGAACAAATATAATAGTTATTTTCTTACAAAATCCATTTTGCAACATATTTTATTTAATTAACTTTGTATTTTTAAAAATTAAGGATATAAAATAAGTGTAATTATTAATATGGAAATTCCAGCAAAATATAATCCCGCACTCATAGAAGACAAATGGTATTCTTATTGGGTGGAAAATAAGTTCTTTCATTCGGAACCTAATGAAAAAGAGGCATATACAATAGTTATTCCTCCGCCAAATGTTACAGGCGTCCTTCATATGGGACACATGTTAAACAATACGATTCAGGATATTCTTATCAGAAGGGCAAGAATGAAGGGTAAAAATGCCTGCTGGGTTCCAGGTACCGATCATGCATCTATTGCTACAGAGGCAAAGGTTGTAAAGAGATTGTCGGAGAAGGGAATTAAAAAAAGTGACCTTACAAGAGAAGAATTTCTTAAACATGCGTGGGATTGGACAAATGAGCATGGTGGTATTATTCTTAAGCAACTTAGAAAGTTAGGTGCGAGCTGTGATTGGGACAGAACAGCTTTTACAATGGATGATCTAAGAAGTGAGAGTGTAATAAAAGTTTTTGTTGATCTTTATAATAAAGGTCTTATATATCGTGGCCTTAGAATGGTTAACTGGGATCCCAAAGCCCAAACAGCATTGAGTAATGAGGAGGTTATTTACAGAGATGAGAAGAGTAAATTGTATTACCTTAAATATTTTGTAGATGAGCCTGCCAATTCAACCGATGGACAGGTGGAGGATGCTGAAAATCCTCAGGTTATTCACAGGGATGAGCAGGGAAGAAGATATGCGGTTGTTGCTACTACCCGTCCTGAAACAATTATGGGTGATACAGCAATGTGTATAAACCCTAAGGATCCTAAGAATACATGGCTTAAAGGCAAGAGAGTGATTGTTCCTCTGGTTAACAGATCTATTCCGGTTATAGAGGACAGATATGTTGATATTGAGTTTGGTACAGGATGTCTTAAAGTTACTCCTGCTCACGATACTAATGACTATATGCTGGGCAAGACTCATAATCTTGAGACCATTGACATCTTTAATGCGGATGCAACTCTAAGTGAGGCAGCTGGTTTGTATGTTGGTATGGACAGAATGGATGTACGCAAACAAATTGTTATAGACCTTAAGAATGCTGGCTTGATGGAGAAAGTTGAGAATTACGAGAATAAAGTGGGTTATTCTGAGCGTAATTCAGATACTGCTGTTGAGCCTCGTTTGTGTATGCAATGGTTCTTGAAGATGCAGCATTTTGCAGATATTGCCCTACCTCCTGTAATGAACGACCAGCTTAATTTCTATCCTCCAAAATATAAAACAACCTACCATAACTGGTTGGACAATATTCAGGATTGGTGTATAAGCAGACAGTTGTGGTGGGGACACAGAATTCCTGCATATTTCTTGCCAGCCAATGATGGAGAGGAGAAATTTGTTGTTGCTGAAAATATTGACAAAGCGTATGAACTTGCCAAACAAGTTCCCGGTTTTGAAAATATATCAAAAGAAGATTTGAGACAGGATGATGATGCACTTGATACATGGTTCTCATCTTGGTTGTGGCCTCTATCATTGTTTGATGGTATCAATAATCCCGACAATCCTGAAATAAAATATTATTACCCAACAAGTGATCTTGTAACCGGACCGGATATTATTTTTTTCTGGGTTGCAAGAATGATTATGGCCGGTTATGAATATAAAGGTGATATGCCTTTCAAAAATGTATATTTCACAGGTATTGTGAGAGACAAACTTGGTAGAAAAATGTCAAAATCACTTGGAAATTCACCAGACCCACTAGAGCTTATTGCCAAATATGGTGCTGATGCTGTTAGAATGGGTATGATGTTGTCTGCTCCTGCAGGTAACGACATTCTGTTTGATGAGGCGCTTTGTGAGCAGGGAAGAAATTTCAACAACAAGATATGGAATGCTTTCCGTTTGGTTAGTGGATGGAATGTAGATGAGAGTGCCCAGCAACCACAATGTGCAGCAAAAGCAATTGAGTGGTTTGATGCAATGCTTGCCAAAGTAAACCAGACAAGCTTTTTCCATGTACCTTTCAACCTTTCCACCAAAGAGAAATCATTGAAAGCGTC
>CALCUQ010000284.1 GCA_937906795.1 uncultured Bacteroidales bacterium
CTGTTTTCTCTCTTTAGTATACTTAACAGTCTCATCCATAGCGCCTTGAGCGATACCAAGAGCCTGAGATGCAATACCGATACGGCCACCGTCAAGAGTCTTCATTGCAACTTTGAAGCCCTCACCCATCTTACCAAGCATATTTGCTTTAGGAACACGGCAGTTCTCAAAAATCAACTCACAAGTAGCTGAACCTCTGATACCAAGTTTGTGCTCTTTTTTACCGATTGAGAAACCTGGAGTACCGGCCTCAACTATGAAAGTGGTGATACCCTTGTTTCCAAGAGCTTTGTTTGTCATTGTAGCAACTACATATACGTGTGCAGGACCTGCATTGGTAATGAAGATCTTGCTTCCGTTAAGAATATAGTCATCACCATCCTCAACAGCTGTAGTCTGCTGACCTGCAGCGTCAGTACCAGCATTAGGCTCAGTTAGACCAAATGCACCAATCCACTCGCCACTTGCAAGTTTAGGAAGATATTTCTGTTTTTGCTCTTCTGTACCGAACTCCCAGATTGGAGACATACACAAAGAAGTGTGTGCTGAAAGAATTACACCAGTAGTGGCACATACACGTGAAAGCTCCTCAACAGCTATAGAATACATGATGTGGTCGCCACCAGCGCCACCATAGTTTTTAGGAATGTAGATACCAAACAGACCTAGTTTAGCCATTTTCTCAACGGTCTCCATAGGGAATCTCTCAGTATCATCCACCTCTGCAGCAAGAGGTTTGACCTCTTTCTCAGCAAACTCTCTAATCATTTGCTGGAACAGTTGCTGTGATTTAGTTAGTTGAAAATTCATACTGTTTTAGTGTATTTAATTTAAGTTAACTTGTTTAAGATTTTCTGAAATGATAAGTGTTGCCTCAGTAGCCGCCTGAACCTGCTCAACAGTAAACTCAGGATTTATCTCAGTAAGAACAATACCTTTAGGGGTAATCTCCATTACACCCATCTCTGTAATGATCATATTTACCTGACCAGCTGCTGTCAAAGGCAATCTGCATTTTTTCAAGATCTTGTGGTTTCCTTTAGCTGTATGCTCCATTGTAAGGATAACTTTCTTTGCACCAACCAACAAATCCATAGCACCACCCATACCTGGGGTCTTTTTGCCAGGAATCATCCAATTGGCCAAATCACCATTCTCAGCAACTTCCAAAGCACCCAAGAAGGTAACATTCACGTGACCACCTCTAATGATACCGAATGAGGTTGCTGAATCAAATGTAGAAGCACCTGGTTGGTATGTGATGAAGCCACCGCCTGCATTTACGAAGTGGGGATCTTCTGCTCCTTTCTCAGGCTCAGGACCCATACCAAGCATTCCGTTCTCTGATTGAAGAGTTACAGAAACACCCTGTGGCAAGAAGTTAGGAATAAGGGTTGGCAAACCGATACCCAAATTCACAACATCACCATCTTTAATTTCAAGAGCAGCCCTTTTGGCAATAAACTCTCTAATCTGATTTTTGTCCATAATTATATCACCTCAATTTTATCATACTATGAAAACGTTTCCTCATCAAGGAAAATTCTTCCTATCCGCCAAAAA
>CALCUQ010000285.1 GCA_937906795.1 uncultured Bacteroidales bacterium
TGACAACAGAGCGAGATGTACGGAATCAGATAGCATATGCCAGAAAAGAAGGTATTGAAGAAGGGAAATCAGGTGTCATTAAAGATCTTATCCTTTCGAATATAAAAGTAATGGGAGCAGATAAGGTTGCATCGTTCATGGGTATGAGCGAGGAGGAGGTAATTAGGATAGCAGAAGGTGATTAATAGGATATAAAAATTAATTTACTTAAACTCTTTTATAATTTGTTTGTTTTATAATTATTCATAGTTTTAAGTTTAGGTTAGTTATTGGATTACACCCCACCTCTTGAAGAAGAGTGGAGGGGTGTTTTTCCTTTTATTGTTTTAAAATTTAAATTAAAAGCTATGATTGGGTATTGTAATTTGCGAACAAGGAGTAATGACAGTATTCTAGTAAAGGTTCAGTTGATGGGACAGCAGGATGGAAATACTATATCACTTGACAGGTATATTGATGAATTCTTGCTTGATATTCAATTGGGTAAAAGGGTTACAAATAGAGGAACCAAGTTCTCTGCCGGCACAATTGCAAGTTTTAAACAAACTATAAATAAGTTTATGCAGTTTGAGCAGGCAAAACAAAAGTTCTTGGATTTTGAGGATATTGATCTGAAATTTTATAGAGAATACAATTCTTTTCTTATTGCCCAGAATTATTCTCTCAATTCTATTGGGAAATGTATTAAAAATCTCAAACAGATAATTCTAAGTGCAGAAGAAGAAGGTTTTTACATTAATCCCCATATTAAGAGCAAGTCTTTTAAAGTGCATCAGGTTGCAGTAGATTCAATTTATCTTACAAAAGAGGATCTTAAGGCAATTTCTAATGTAGATCTATCGTCTCATCCCCTCTGTTATACTTATGCCAGAGATATTTTTTTGATTGGAGTCTGGACTGCACAACGGGTCTCTGATTATAATAATCTTAAAAAACAAAATATTAAGATAGAGACAATTAGAACTTATGACAGAGATGGGAATATCTCAGAGCGAACACTTAAAACCATTAGGCTTGTTCAGCAGAAAACCCGTAAAAGAGTCACAATTCCATGCTCATCTGAGCTTTGTAAAATACTGGATAAGTATCCCGACGAATTTCCTCACCTTTATGACCAGCAAATTAATATTATAATTAGGCAGATAGGACTAATGGCCGGGCTTAATGAGTTGATGGAGATAACATCCACAAAAGGGGGTAAGGTTACTTTACATAGGATCCCCAAGTGGAAACTTATCCAAACCCATACGGCACGCCGTACAGGAGCTACCTTAATGTATTTGAGCGGAATGGATGTGTATGATATTTGCAAGATAACAGGACATAGCAGTGTAAAGACCCTTGAAAGATATATTAAGGCAACGGAGCTGGAGACTGTAAGGAAAATAACCCAGGAGTATGATTATTTTAAATGAACTATTTTTGTTAACTTTACAATTTTATAGTTAGATTATTGTAAATCATAAGCCATATTAGTATGAAAGGTATTGTATTGGCCGGAGGGAGCGGCACAAGGTTGTATCCTATAACAAAAGGTGTAAGCAAGCAGTTGCTCCCGGTTTTTGATAAGCCTATGATATATTATCCCATTTCTGTTTTAATGTTAGCAGGAATAAGGGATATTCTTATTATTTCTACTCCCGATGATTTACCGGCATTCAAGCGTTTGCTTGGAGATGGCTCAGATTTTGGAGTAAGGTTTGAGTATGCTCAGCAACCTTCTCCCGACGGACTTGCTCAAGCTTTTATAATAGGAGAGGAGTTCATTGGTAAGGATGATGTGTGTATGGTGTTGGGCGACAATATTTTTCATGGTGCTGGCTTTACCACTATGCTTGAAGGGGCTGTAAAGAATGTAGAAGAGCAAAGAAAAGCAACAGTATTTGGCTATTGGGTTGCAGACCCTCAGCGTTATGGAGTTGCAGAATTTGATAAACAGGGTAATTGTCTTAGTATTGAGGAAAAACCGCAAAATCCAAAATCAAACTATGCAGTTGTAGGTCTGTATTTCTATCCAAACAGTGTAATTGAGGTTGCCAAAGGGATAAAGCCATCGGATAGAGGTGAGCTGGAGATTACTTCTGTTAATCAGTATTATTTAGAACATAAGGATTTGAAAGTTGAAACTCTTGGCAGAGGATTTGCCTGGCTTGATACAGGAACTCATGACTCGTTGAGTGAGGCGTCTACATATATAGAAGTACTTGAAAAGCGTCAAGGACTAAAGATAGCTTGTCTGGAGGGTATAGCTTACAGAAAAGGGTGGATATCTGCTCAAAAATTAAGAGAGTTGTCACAGCCTATGATAAAGAACCAATATGGCCAGTATTTGCTTAAGCTTGCGGATTTACAGGATGTTAACGGGCAGGAGGATATTTAAAGGAGGAGATTAAGTATATGAATGTAATAAAAACAGATATAGAGGGTGTTTTAATACTGGAACCTAAGGTTTTTGGTGACAATAGGGGGTATTTCTTTGAATCGTTTTCGCAAAGGGATTTTGATGAATTGGTAAAAGTGGGTAAAAACGGGAAAACGGTAAGGTTTGTTCAGGATAACGAGAGCAAGTCTTCTTATGGTGTATTGAGAGGACTTCATTTTCAGAAATCTCCTCACGCACAAAGCAAGCTTGTAAGAGTTGTAAAAGGTGCTGTTCTGGATATTGCGGTAGATATTAGAAAAGGCTCCCCAACATTTGGAAAGTATGTTGAGGTAGAACTGACAGAAGAAAATCACAGACAGTTTTTTATTCCGAGAGGTTTTGCACATGGCTTTGTAGTGCTTTCAGATGAGGTTATTTTCCAATATAAATGTGATGATTTTTATGCACCGGAGTGTGAGGGTGCGATAGCCTGGGATGATGAAGATTTGGGAATTGATTGGAGATTACCTGCAGACAAGATAATTTTGTCGGCGAAGGATATGAGCCACCCTAAACTTAAGGATGTACAGGGATTGTTTGATTTTAATGAGGAACTTTACTAAGATGAATATACTTGTAACTGGTGCAAATGGGCAACTTGGGAGTCAGATGAGAAAAGTTGCTGCAAGTAGTGGAGAC
>CALCUQ010000286.1 GCA_937906795.1 uncultured Bacteroidales bacterium
ATTGGCTATCATTTTTAGGTGCATACCTTTCTTTTTATGGCACAGTTGTTGTGAGCTTAACTATTTTTTGGCACACAAACTATGTTGCAAAGCAATCCGAAGAAAAAATAGCACTCAAAAGAAGTGCGCACAGCAGAAAAATGCTGATAAATCTCTTTTTCATTGTAGTTGTTTCCTTTCATTGGTCGAAATTATACGGCAGTCCGCCGTCCGTTTACAATATATCACACAAAGATCGATTTTTCAATAAACAAAAAAGCATCAATGATAAAATTTTTATCATTGTATAATTTTTGATAAAGCTCTGATATTATCTCCTCCTTTAAGGCCTGGTAATCTATAGTTTTATCTTCCAGTACCACTTTATCAAGAATTGTAGAGGCTCCCTTAAGGTAATCCTCAAGCCAGTCAAGCCATATTGCCACATCATAATTTGAACACTCCTGAATATCAGCCGGATTCTCAGTATTTGGAGCAACAATATAATACTCAACACTCTGTGCAACCTCTCCCAACATCTGCAATAGGCTCAACACACTGTTGTTCAAATTATATTTCTTAAGCAAAAAGGCATATCTTAAAAGAGATCTTTTACCCTCACCACTCTCCAGATTGGAATGCTCAGCCAACTGAGCTACCCTTTGAGAGATGTTTGAAACATAATCTGCAAATCGTGCATCTGAAGAAAGCAGCAGGCATGGAGGAATATAACTCTGATCAATAGAAAATACCCCCTCTTTTACCTTGAATTTCATTATTGGGAACAACCCTTTCTCCTTAATCTGTGCAAGGGTATAAATTCCGTATGAATACACTGGCCTTACAAAAGGGACAGTCTCCTTATCAAAAGAATGCACAGATGATGTAATACCACAACCCAAGAAGTATTCATCACCATAAAGAATTGGGATTGTAACCTGAACTTTCTCATCTATATGAAGAATCCCGCCAGAAGGCATTACAGCCATACAGCACAAATTATCCATCTCAAGAACATTCTTTACAAATACCCCCTTATTATTGAATGGAGTAGATGGAATCAATCCAAAATTATTCCCATTTATTATTCTGTTGGCATATTCCTGCTTAAGAGCAATATTCCTGTCAAACTCAATAAAAGTCTGAGCTGTAAGTTCCATTCCTGGATGCCAATCTATTCTTGAATTCACATTCATAATACAAATATTCAGTATTGGGTACAATCCCGTATTATTTACTCAATCTTGTGTTGTAGTCCAAAGAAAGATTCTCCTTAACCGTGTTGTTATTGCTATAATCTTTAACTACAATCCTACAAACTGTATCAAATGGTATAAACCACTCATTTATAAAATCTTGCAAAGGGATTAAATTATTGCATAGAATATTAAGGGTACTGTTGTCCAATTGCGGAGCAATAACCCTATATTCCACATATGGCTGACTGTCCTGTATGTCATCACTCCATGTATATCTGCCCACCTGCATCTTTACCGGGTATTTGAGCAATTGTTGCAACAACCTTCTTACTACAGAAAAATCTCCCCTTAACCTTCTTACATACTGCAACAGGAATAATATCTCCTTTACATATATATTCTCTTTGTAACTCTCTGGAATATCAAAATATCTGCGCAGAAAAAAGTCATGCTTCTGCCCTACCAGATTACCAACAACCTCATCCAACTCAACTTGTCTTCTTAGCTGAAAAGAATCCAATGGACGGAACAATTCCCTCAAAAGAGCTTCCCTCTTTTTCAACTGCTCATATTTTGACTGGAAATCCTTCCCTTTTAAAGCATCCTCAGGAGCAATCAGCCCAGAAGGCATCAAATCCAAAAATCCATCACGAGACAACCAAGCTACAGCAAAATTCTCATCTGCCCGTAACAGATCCTGATTATAGTTCCTGTAAAAAGTACCCTTGTTTTCCGCTATCCATTTCACCTTAAGATGCGGATACCTTAGGCCCAGCAACACTTCAGCCTTTACTTGTGATATGTCTGTGTGCGATCTCATACTTATTTTATAAGCTTATACCGTTTTCATTCCTACATAATAGGTATTATTCCCCGACAATACCTCCAACACATCTGCAGCAGGAATCCCTATTTGTTTTAGTGTCAATTGTTTATATTCAAAAGTTCCATCTATGCTTTTGTACTCATTCTCATAAAACATTCCAAGTGTACAATAGCGGAACTTCTCATTTTCTTCTATAAAATCTGCCACTTTATAATCTGGCAGCATTACATTTATCCTCTCACCACTCACCTTGTGCTCTATATAATCAACAAAAAGATGATGAGTCGGAAGCATTACTTCTTGAGTTATTGAATGATGTTACCATAGATAGTAATTTAAAGCATTTAGCGAGCATAACTTATGCTTTCATTTTATTTAGGAGAGAAGCTTTTGATGAAGTCTTGAGTATATATGAAAAAGTATTCGA
>CALCUQ010000287.1 GCA_937906795.1 uncultured Bacteroidales bacterium
AATTATCCGGGCGGTGTAGTTATTCCATTGGACAAACCATACAGATGGACATCTGCTGATGCGGTAAGAAAAATAAAGTTTCTCGCCCAAAGATATTTTCATAAAAAGAATATAAAGGTGGGGCATGCGGGAACACTGGATCCCCTTGCAACCGGAATATTGCTGATATGTCTGGGCAAGGCAACAAAACAGGCTGAAGCACTGCAAGCCCAACGTAAAGAGTATATTGCACAAATAGAACTTGGGGCAACCACACCATGTTTTGATATGGAAAAGGAGATTGACCAAAGATATCCGTTTGAGCATATTACAAGGGAAATGGTTGATAATGCTGTTGCAAAATTTATAGGGGAGCAAGATCAGGTTCCTCCGGTTTTTTCTGCCAAACTGGTTGATGGAGTAAGGGCCTATGAAATTGCCAGAGCAGGGGAGCAGGTGGAGATGAAACCGTCGAGAATAAACATATACAACATTGAGGTGCTTGAATTTGAACTTCCAAAACTTGTTCTTAAAATAAGTTGCAGCAAGGGAACATACATCAGGTCTTTGGCAAGGGATATTGGGGTGGCTCTTGGAAGTGGAGGGTACCTTACCGCCTTGACCAGAACTGCGTCGGGAGGATTCCTTATAGAGGATGCATTAAAAATTGAAGATATTGATATTTTAATAAAATTGAATAAAAAACAAGGATTTTGAAACATTCCTTGTTTTTTTTCGTATAATAGATGTTTTAACTTTTTGAAAAGACAATTATAATGAAATTATCTCAATTTAATTTTCCGATTACTGCTGAGCAGATTGCCAAATATCCTGCAAGATTCAGAGATGAGTCAAGAATGATGGTTCTTCATAAAGATACAGGTGAAATAGAGCATAAACTGTTTAAAGACATTATAAACTATATGAGTGAGGGGGATACTTTTGTATTTAATGATACTAAAGTTATTCCTGCCAGATTGTGTGGTAATAAAGAGAAAACAGGTGCTGAGATTGAAGTGTTCCTGCTTAGAGAACTTAATAAGGAGCAGCGTTTGTGGGATGTTCTTGTAGATCCTGCCAGAAAAATCAGAATTGGCAATAAGCTGTATTTTGGAGATGATGATTCTTTGGTAGCTGAGGTTATTGATAATACCACATCAAGAGGAAGAACATTAAGATTCTTGTATGATGGCAGTTATGAGGAGTTCAAATCCACTCTTTTTGGCGTAGGTGATATTCCTATTCCCAAATGGATTAGAGTTAAGCCAGAGGAGATTGATCATGAGAGATTCCACACTATCTATGCAAAGAATGAGGGTGCTGTTTCAACACCTGCTGCAGGATTGCATTTCAGTAGAGAATTGTTCAAGAGAATGGAGATTAGAGATGTCAACTCTGCATTCCTTACACTTCATATGGGTTTGGGACACTTTAGAACTGTTGATGTTGAGGATTTGTCAAAACACAAGATGGATTCTGAGCAGATGTTTATATCTGAGGAGACTGCAGATCTTATAAATGCAACAAAGGCGGCCGGTAAAAAAGTGTTTGCTGTTGGTATTACTGTTGTAAGGGCTTTGGAGACAAATGTTACAACAAAACGTGAGGTAAAACCATTTAATGGCTGGACAAACAAATTCATTTTCCCTCCATATCAATTCTCTATTCCAGATGCCTTGATTTCCAATTTCCATATGCCTTTGTCTACTATGCTCATGTCTGTAGCTGCGTTTGGCGGTTTTGACAATGTGATGAATGCATACAAGGTGGCATTGGAAGAGGGATACTCTTTTGGTACTTATGGTGATGCAATGCTTATTATCTGATCTTAGAAAGAGAAAAAAGTTTTTGTAAAAAAGACATTTTTATAAAATTGGAAAGACGGCGGCTCTGAATGTCATATTTTAGAGCTGTCGTTTTTTTATATTTTGTAAAGATGGGGAAGGATAAGGTTATAGAGTGTGCTTTTGCAAAAGCTTTTTTATACAGGAGTGAGCTTGGGAACAGACTTTTGGAGAGGTATTTGTCGGCAGAGCAAATATATCACTTGCCACAGAAAGAACTTATGGAGGCAGTTGGGACAGATGTAGATTTTGTAAAGGAAATTTTTTCTCCCGACAATCTTTTGTGGGCTGAACAGGAGGTAAAATGGGCAGAGTCAAAGGATGTTCAATTGATTTTTAGGGGAGAGGAAGGATATCCCAGATTGTTGTATGAATGTGAGGATGCTCCTGTTATGTTGTTTTATAGAGGAACAGCAGATTTGAATAATCCTAAGGTTGTGTCTATAGTTGGTACAAGACTGGCATCTGCTTATGGAAGAGAGTGTTGCCAAAAGGTGGTTGATAGTGTGGTAAATTATAATCCGTTAATTGTGAGTGGCCTGGCATACGGTATTGATATAACAGCCCATAAGGCTGCAATGGATAAAGGACTTGAAACTGTGGCTGTGCTGCCTAATGGCCTTGATATGATTTATCCTCTAAGACATAGAGGATATGCGGCAGATATGGTAAAATGCGGGGGTGTCCTTACAGAATTTCCAAGGGGGATGAAACCTTTGAGACATCATTTTATAAAAAGGAACCGGATAATAGCGGCAATGGCAGATGCTGTAGTTATTGTAGAGAGCAGGGTTAAGGGGGGAGCAATGACAACAATTGAGTTTGCATCTTTGTATAACAGAGATATATTTGCTGTTCCAGGCAGAGTGTCAGACCCAAATTCATACGGATGCAATTATCTGATATCTAAAAATATTGCTGCAATTACTGCTTCTACACTATCTGCTAATATTGCTGGTCTGTCTTCTCCCCCTGACTGTCTTTCTGATTTTCCAAGATATAAGAAATCACTAAAATTATGCATTTTAGCAACTTTATATAAGCTTTTTTCACATACTACTGTTGCTCTAACTTTAGTCATTTCTCCTTCTTTTAAATTTGAATAATTTTCAAATAAATATGTACTTGATACAAATTCTAATATACTATCTCCTAAAAATTCTAATTTTTCATTACTTTCAACATTATGCTCATATGCATATGATGTATGTGTTAATGCTTTTTTTAGTAATTCTTTATTTAATCTATTTATAAATTCTATTACAATCTACACAGATTATCAAGACTCTTTTCCTTGAAAGCTGATAGATTTGGGGCTATAATATAGAAAAGACACAAGATACTGTGTCTTAGGAGGATTATTCTTTATGAAAAAAATATTAATTGTTATCCTTGCTGTTGTTGTAATTATAGCTATTGGATTTTTTGGCAACAAACTATTAAATCCGGAAACCAAAATGAACCAGGGGTACGTTAACGGTAACACTGCTGGTAATCTCTATAACGGTGGACTTTTCTGTGAATACAATGGAGTTATTTATTTTTCTAATCCAAGCGACAGTGGTAAACTTTATTCCATGGATTCCGACGGGAAAAACCTTAAAAAACTCAGCAATGATAATGCAACCTTTATAAATGTTGACGACAATTATATTTATTATATTCGAAACAATTCGGGCTCTGACCTAAACTTTAACTTTGTTGCATTTCATCGTAATGCCCTGGTGCGCATGGACCACAACGGAAGAAACACGATAATCCTTGATACCGAACCTTGTCTTTATGCATCTTTAATTGGAAACTATATTTATTAATAATTATATTTCAAATTTAAAAGATGTTGAAAACTATAAAGATTT
>CALCUQ010000288.1 GCA_937906795.1 uncultured Bacteroidales bacterium
CTATTCTACGGTTGTAGTTTTTTCTCACGATAAACATTTCAGAAAGGTCATGCTCTCCTTTACCCATTCTAATAAGCTCAGATTCAATAAAGGAGGTTGTTGCAAAGCACCAGCATGTACCTGTTTTAGCCTGGTTTTTGACTGGCGTTGCGGGATTTTCTTTAACAACTTTCCACTCATATTTGTATTGAGCTGCAGCGTACGATGCTATGCATAAGAAAGCTGCAATAAGTAAAGCAGATTTTTTCATGGTAATATTATTTTGCTGTTATTATAAACCTAATTTTTTACGGATCTCTTTTGGAATGGCGTTTTTGTTAACTACAATGTTCATAGTTTTGTATTTAACAAATGTCTCAGATGCGTACCAGATACCTTTGTATTTGCCAGTCTCACCCCAAGAGTTTTTAACCATATAGTATTTAGTACCGTTCTGGTCTTTTGCTATACCATAGATATGCATTCCGTGGTCATCTGTAGTTGTTTTCTCATCATAACCTTGTTGTCTAAGCTCTTGAGTAATCTCCATCTCTTTGCCAGGAGCAACTTTTGCATTCTCTTTTTTAGCCTCAGGATTTGCACCAACCCATCTCTCTTGGTCAGAACCAGCTTTAGGGGCCTCTTTTACAGGAGCAGGAACAGTTGCAACACCATTTCTTGTAAAGCCTTTCTCACTAACATCTGAGCCCCATGCAACTGTATAACCATTCTCAATTGCATAGTCAAAGATTTGCATCATTTCATCCATTGTAACATTGTAAGAAAGATCCCATCTCCAGTTGTCGGGAACCTCAATGGCAAACTGGCTGTAGAATGGATGGTGAGTGAATGAAGTAATTGAAACATAGTCATCTGCATTAAGTTTAAGATACTCTTGTGCATATGTTTGAGGAGTATACTCTTTTCCCTCTACAGTAAATTTCTCAGGGACCTCACCAAGATATGCATCAAGGATTCCCTCAAGACCTTTTAACCATGCAGTTGTAAGTTTTCTGTTAGGTTTTTTGTTAATTGCATTAACATAAGCTTTTAGGCCTGCACACATCTCATTGTGAGCATTTAACTCAGTACCGTAGTTTAGACCTGCAAACTCAGATTGAGGAATCATACCATAGTGTTTTAGGGTATAGATAACATCACCAAATGAACTTCCTTGCTCGTAGTTTAGGAAGCCATCCAATCTTACAAATTTCTCTGCTTTGTCTCTGTAACCCATATATACAGGTAGCATTTCAGCCAAGTCTATATCTTTTGGTGCACCATTTTTAATAGCCTCACTCTCTAGGAAAGAGATTGTTGAGTATGACCAGCAAGTTCCTGAATTTGCTTGGTTCTTAACAGGTGTAATGTAGTTCTCTTTTACTACAGTGAATTGATAATCTACCTCTGGAGCTTGAGGTCTTTGCTGTGCATTGGCTACTACCAAACCCATTGCAGCAACCAATAAAGTTGAAAATGTTTTCTTTAACATAATTTATAAAGTTTTAAACAATAATATTTATCCATTTTAATTCATTAACAAGCAAATATAATAAATAATATTATATAATACACCCCTATCTCAACTTATTCTGTTGTATCTGCCATTTTGGCAGATTTTTGCTTTTGGTAAATATTTTGAACATTGTTTTTTCAGATGTGTTTTATTAACAAAAAATAATAGATATGTATAATCAACCAAATGCAAACGCGCAAGGAAGTTCCTTGCAACATTATGCGGTTAATCTGGTGGATTTAGCTAAGAGAGGTAAACTAGATCCGGTGATTGGCCGAGATGAGGAGATTAGAAGAGTTCTACAGATCCTTAGCAGAAGAACAAAAAACAATCCTATTCTTGTGGGAGAACCAGGTGTTGGTAAAACAGCTATAGCAGAAGGTATTGCCCAAAGAATTGTAAATGGTGACGTTGCAGAAAACCTAAAGAATAAACTCATTTATTCTCTTGATATGGGTGCACTTATTGCTGGTGCAAAGTATCAGGGTGAATTTGAAGAGAGATTAAAGGCTGTAGTAAAGGAAGTGGTTGACAGCCAGGGGGAAATTATTCTTTATATAGATGAGATTCACACTCTTGTGGGTGCAGGTAAGACAAGTGGAGCTATGGACGCAGCAAATATCTTGAAACCGGCCCTTGCCAGAGGAGAATTGCGTACAGTTGGTTCAACAACTTTAGATGAGTATCAGAAATATTTTGAGCAGGACAAAGCCTTGGAAAGAAGATTCCAGATGGTTATGATAGATGAGCCTACCCCTGCAGAAAGCATCTCTATACTAAGAGGTTTAAAGGAGAAATATGAGGGACATCACAAAGTTAGAATTGAGGATGATGCAATTATATCTGCAGTAGACCTTTCGCACAGATATATTACCAACAGGTTTCTTCCCGACAAAGCTATTGACCTTATAGATGAAGCCGCCTCAAAGCTTAGGCTGGAGATGAATTCGGTTCCAGAGGAAATAGATGAGCTTAACAGAAAAATAAAACAGCTGGAAATTGAAAAAGCTGCAATTAAAAGAGAAGGAAAGTCTCCTAAACTTGATGAGATATCACAGCAGTTGAACACCTTTACAG
>CALCUQ010000289.1 GCA_937906795.1 uncultured Bacteroidales bacterium
GGACATGATTGTTGTTGCAAGCAATGACGGTATTCTTGTTTCGGACAAGGGTGCATACAATATCGATTACAGCAAAGGCCTTACAGATGAATTCAGATTAAAGAAAGAAGATATATTCAAAGCTGCTGCTTCAATATTTTCATACTTGTGTCTTACCAGTTTAGGACTGCCAGTTGATCCTGATGTAGGTAATAGATGTGATAAATCTTCATGCATAGAATATGTTTTATTTCCTGTTGAGAGTAGAACATATCCATATGCTTCTATTACAATACCATATTTGTCTTTCAAAACATTCTCTTCAGGAACACATATATATGATGGAGAATATATCGCCATCATATTACAAAGCAACTCTTCTTCTGTATGGGCATTTAAGACTAATGGAACATTACCTGAACCTATCAGTCCCATAACCCATGCAATTCCACCAGTGTTATTCTCTGTCAAAACAAACACCAGAGATCTTGATGGTATTTTATAGGGAAGACTTTCTACAAAAGAAACAAGTTCTCCGTAAGATATGGAATTACCCATAGCATCAATTGCTGCCAACTGTTGGGGTTGATGCTTATCTAAATTCAATATCATATACAATTATATTGAGGCGCATCCATCTACGCCAAGAATGTGACCTGAAACATATGAGGACCTATTGGAAGCAAGGAATGAGCAAGCATCTGCTACATCCTCGGGAGTACCTAAACGGCCTAAAGCTATCTTTTGAATTCTAGCATCAATTTTATCTCCACTTTCCTCATATAACTCTGCAAAACGTTCTGTTTTGATAATACCTGGAGCTACAGCGTTTACCCGTATACCCATTGGTGCAAGCTCCTTTGCCGAGGATTTGGTAAAAGAAATTATAGCCCCTTTGGTTGCAGAGTATGCTGACTGTCCGGCAGATCCTAATACAGCTGTAACTGATGCAATATTGACAATTGATCCACCACCATTTCTGGCCATGAGGCGAGATACAAGTTGTACCATCTCTATAACAGCAATTACATTAATCTTGAACATAAGCTCTGTCTCCGGACGCAATATCATTCCAATCTTTTTATTGAAAACGACACCGGCATTATTCACCAATGCATCTATTCTCCCCTCTGTTTTAAAAACTTGCATAAATGCAGATTTGACACCAGCCGCATCAGTTACATCAAAATACAACGGAACAACTTTTACATTACACTTTATGCTCAATTCCTCAGCCCATGCATCCATAGCACCATGCTTCATATCACAAGCATAAACAACAGCCCCATCAGATGCGAACTTTTCTGCAATAGCTTTGCCGATTCCCTGACCAGCACCTGTAATGATACAAACCTTATTTTCCAATAATTTCCCCATAACTAATTTATTTTAAACTTCGTCCACCATCTATGACCAGATTGGAACCTGTAACGAAAGACGCTGCATCTGACAAAAGATATATAATTGCATATGCTATCTCCTGCGGTTCGGCATAACGCTTCAATGGATATTGTTGCATATCTTTGTGCAAATCATCTTCTGATGCCGGAAGACTCTTTATCAATTCAGTATTTACCATACCTGGGCTCACAGCATTACATCTGATTCCTTTACCTGCTAATTCCAATGCAGCATACTTGACAAATGCTGAAAGACCCGTCTTAGCATTACCATACATTGAGTTTCCGGGAAGCACATTATAATTTCCTGCTATAGACAGTGTAAAAACAATACTGGAAGGATTTACCAATTTCTTTTTCCTTGTAAGTTCTTTGGTTAATAGCATTGGAGCAAAATTATTCACTCTAAAGATTTTTTCAATCTCTTCAATTGACAAAAACTGTATAGGCAGTGTCTTTCCTATTCCGGCATTATTAACTAATCCATTAAGTTTCGGTAATTTAGAAACTAAATCCGTCAATTGGTCATAGTCAGATAAATCTGCCAAATAATACTCATGTCCATCTCCAGTCAACAACTTGGCTGTTTCAATCAGCCTTTCCTCGTTCCTTCCAGTCAAAACCAATCTCGCCCCCAGTTTTGAGCACTCAATTGCCGTAACTCTACCTATTCCCGATGAAGCACCGGTAACTAGTATTGTTTTTCCTTCTAAAGAAAAAGGATTATACATTATAGTTTAGATGAAACTAAATTAAACAATTCTCCAATAGTATTCTGCTTCTTCATCTCATCTCCTGTAATTGTAACCTCATACTCCTCATCTATCATTGTAATGACCATTAGTGCAACTAATGATGACCAACCGTCAAGACTACGGAACTCTGTGTCTGGAGTTAATGTATCAACTGCAATTTCATCAAACTGATCAGCAAAATTTTCAATAAATTTGTTCATTTCCATAATTCTAAATATTTAAAAGATTTACATTAATTTCTTAGCAGGATTCCCCATTACAGTGGTGCCCTCTTTAACTCTTCTTATTACAAAGCTAAGTGCACCAACATGAGCATTATTCTCCACTACAACACCGTGATTAAGTACAGCAGAAGTATATATATCTGCACAATTCTTTATTTCAGTTCCTCCAACACATGTAACATGAGTGTCAATTCTGTTCCAGTCTCCTATTCTGACATCGTGGCCAACAACTGTATACGCCTGAATCAAGTTATAATTACCAATGCTAGCATCAGCTCCGATGCTAGTATATGCTGCAATTACATTACCTTTACCTATTCTGACATTTGTTCCGATACGAGCAGTCTTATGAATCAGAGTAATGAATTCTCCACCTTTGTTCATAATTGACTCCATACAATTCTTGCGAGCAATACCGCCAATAGAACATGTAAATACATCATCTACTTCTGGAATATATTCATTTATCTTTCCCAAAATAGGGGGATAACCACTGAAATGATCCAAGGCGCACATATTATCATCAATAAATCCCTTAATAACAAACTCAGTTCCATAACCTACAGATTCACGTGCTATATCATAAAAGGTACGCCCCATTCCTCCGGCAGCGATAATAATTAGATTCTTCATTTAAGCGTAATAATTTAACATATTAAGAATAGTTTCATACATTCCTTCATTTTTAAAAAATTTAATAAATTCATGAATAGTGTCGTGATTACCTTCAATAACATCTACACCTTTGTCAGTAATTGCAATATCCCATTCAATTATTCTGCATTCTGGTATAACTACAGCAAGTTGTTTAACAAAATCTATTACATAATCCCATTCTGGCAATTGGTAACCTACCATAGGAATTGGACAATTAGGATGAAATAAATAGCATCCATATGTAATATAACAATAAATACAGTCTATAAAATAATATATTGGAGGGAATGATGTACGGCCTGACAGTTTAAGAGACAACCCCCATATTTTTTTAATATAAAAAACCTCGTGTAAGTATACGCTTTATATCTGTCATTTCAATTATTTTTTAAAACACTATAAAATATATCTGTAAGTTTTTGGGCTATGACTTCAGAGGAAAATTGATTATTACAATCTTCAGCAATCTTCAATCTGTCGTAGGAATCATATTTTGAATAAATATTTTTAATTGCATTTGACAGTGCGTTGACATTATCTACAGGAAACAAAATTCCATTGTTGTCAGAGATACATTCTCTTACACCTCCACATAGAGAGGCAATTACAGGAAGTCCACACGCTAGTGCCTCTAGTATTGCAACAGAAAAATTTTCCATTCTTGATGGCAGAATAAAAACATTGCTATTATTTAACAGTTCTGCTATCTCGACTTTATTTTTCTTTCCTAATAAAAATATATTATCTTGGAAACCAGATTCGTGAATTTGCTTTGAAAGATTTCCATATTCAGGACCATCTCCAATAATATACATTTTCCATTTGTCAAACGGAATGCCAGCAAGCTTAAATGCAGGCACCAACAAATCTAATCCTTTTAAATGAAGGAGAGATGCAACTGTAATGAATGTAAACTTATCTGGTTTAGAATTTTTAAACTTAAATTCAGATCCTATTGCATTATGTACTACATAGCTATCCCTTTTAAAGTGGTACCAAATCCTGTCTTTAAGAGTTTCAGAAACAGAAATTATGGCATCAGCACTTTTATATGCTATTTTGCCAAAATAACTGTATTTATAAGGAAGTTTATCATTATTGTACATTCCAGCGTGCTCAATTCCAATCACTGGTACTCCATATTTACTCTTCAGCCCTATAACATAAGCCGTATTAAAATAAAAATGACTATAAATAATATCTGGCTTACCATACTTTTTGTAAATTCTTTTAAAAATTCTATTAAAGGCTATTTTACAAAACTTAAGTATCAAATGAGTACTTAACTTTTCACCTAGTACTTTAAACAAGGCGTATGGAAATATATACAAATCAACATAATCCACTCCATTTATACGAACTTCTGTATATCCAACTTTTCTTTTTTTAATATTAAATCTTCCATCAACAGAAACAACAATGACTTCATGTCCGTGAGAGGATAAAGCCTCAGCTTGATCTTTCTCAAAACATCCCCATTGCGGATTATCCCTAGTTGGGATTCCTCTTGAGATTAGTAGTATTTTCATATTTACCTGATTTTTTTTATAATGCTCTTATATTCTTTCCATAATCCCTTATTATGCAATTGCTGAAAATCATGATCAGCATTGTCATTCCCTTCCAAAAGTATAAACTCACCATTCTCTTTTATTACAATATCCCAACCAATATACCTAACCTCTGGAATCAATCTTGCAATTTTTTCTACAAATGCCTTACATTCTTGCCAATATGGAATGTGCAAACCGATTATCTGTATACCTGACTCTGGATGCATAATAAATGTATTGTTATGAACATCATATCCTATTGTTTCAATAATTCCTGTTTCCATATTAATGTTTGCACCTATACCATCAAAATGAAAATTATCAACACAATTCTTTTTATTGCCCATGCGTAACCTTGCATTCATGAAATACACAGTGTCGGTTTTATCATCATATACAGT
>CALCUQ010000290.1 GCA_937906795.1 uncultured Bacteroidales bacterium
AATACCATGGCCCCTGCAAGTGGAATGTACCTGTTGTATTGTGATTGCACCAGCAAATCAAAACCTGGCAAATTGCAGATAGTTGCAGCTATGACAGCTGGAGAAACCGGTGATCTGATGGTTGGCAAAAATGCTATTTTCTACAGCAATGACGGCACTTACTGGGATGCTGTTGTTACAAAGATTATTGATAATCCTATTAGTGTAGGACAAGCTTTCTGGTCTCCTTATAAGAGAATGGCTACCACAGTAGAAAACTTTATAAACAAACAGGCTGCTGAGAAAGATGCTAAAATGATGGCTGAGGCAAGTACCAAAATAACTACTGCTTCTTTGCCTGCACAAAATGGAGCTGCTGCCACTGCCCCTGCTGCCCCACCTTTTGACATAGCCAAGTTTGCCGGTATTTTTGCTGCAATAGGAATGGCTGTTGGAATGATTGGAACCGCATTGGCAAGCCTCGCAAGTGGTATTGCATCGCTGGCATGGTGGGAGGCTATTCTGGCTGTTATTGGAATTTTGCTTGTAATTTCAGGTCCATCTATGGTTATGGCATGGATGAAACTCAGACGCAGAAATTTTGCTCCACTTCTAAATGCTAACGGATGGGCTATAAACTCGTCGGCGAACGTAAGCATTCCATTTGGTTCTACCCTTACTGAGATAGTGAAATTCCCTAAAATCAAATTGAAAGACCCATACGCAAAGAAGAAGATTCCAGCATGGAAAAAATGGTTGTTCACTTTAATTTTCTTGGCTCTTGTTGCAACTGGTCTATGGCTTGGCAACCTTCTTAAATGTGTAAATCTGCCTTCTCCTCTTCCTTGTTTTAACACTACAGAGGTAGTAATTGATGAGGAGGGTGTTGTTGAAGAGGCTGTTGAAGAGTCTGTTAAAGAGGTTGTAGCTGAGGAGGTAATACAATGAGATATTTATATGCAATTTTTCTTCTTTTGTGCGTGAGTGCAATCCACGCACAGGAGAAGATTTTTAGTATTGTAACTTGCCCTGGAGAAAACACTGAAACCCAAATGAATATAAGTTGGGGAACTCCATTGGAAATAAAAAATGCAACTGTTGAACTAACACCTGTTAAAGATACTTATTGGAAAAAGGCTTCAAAGACTCAGGTGGAAGGAGTGCTTTGCAACACTTACAATGGTATTTTTACCAGAGACAAACAAGGAAACAAATATTATCAGAATCTTGTCTTCTCCAAATACAATGCTTGTGCAACCCAATTAAAGGGCAATACACAATACAAATACAGAATAATAGCTGGCAATGACACCTCTGCTGTACACTACTTTAAAACATCAGGTGCAAAGAAATGGAGTGCCTGCATAATATCAGATTACCACGCTTATGCTCCTTTGTACCATAGAACCAAAAGCGCAATGGATATGATTTGCACAGTTGGCAAGTATGGTCAGCCATTTGACTGGGTACTGCATTTGGGAGATATTACTGCCTGGGGTGGAAGTTATAATTTCTGGGAACAGATGTACAGGGAGAAGCATTTTGAAAACCATATGTGGGCTGGTGTAAATGGCAATCATGACAATATGGACGGAACAAACAAGAGAAACACAAATAAATTCTTTAGAGATGCCGCTGCATATCCCAGCAACGGATATAAAGGGGAACTTGGGGTGTGCTATTTCTTCAAATACTCAGATGTCTTGTTTGTTATGCTCAATAATGAAAGCATGAAAACAGAAGATGGATTTAACGCAGCAAAGGAGTGGGTAAAAGAGGTTATAACAAATAACCCAATGCCTTATGTTGTTGTATGTGAACACTACCAATGGTTTTATGGTAAAAGCGGAAAGGACTCACAATACGCAAGATGGAAAGAAGTATTTGATGAACTTGGAGTGAATCTTGCTCTTAGTGGCAACAACCATATTTATGTAAGTACCCATCCACTTAAAGGTGATAAGGTAGTAAGCAGCCCCAACGGAACTGTCTACATACAGAGCACCTCTTCTGACAACGAAAGAGGCTCTGAGTGCAACTGGAAGGAACCTGTACCGGAAAACGCCGATAAAATCAAATTCCGTTGGAGTGAGGGTGGCCAGACAATAAGCGGAATGCACATGAGTGTTTCCAAAAAGAAAATGGTCATTACCCTTTTGGACAGAAACGGTAATGTTCTTGATGTAACAGAAGTTCTTCCAAGAAAATAATTACTCTGCACTTTCCAGATATTCAGCATCTATCTGCTTTTTGGGGGTGACGCCTAAGGTTTTAAGATTTTCCAGCTTCTTTATAATATTGCCTCGCCCCCCAGAAAGCTGACCACTTGCTGCTTCATATGTCTTTGATATAGATTCAATGTCTTTTTTAAGCTTTGTAAAATTAGAAAGGAACACCACAAACTTCTCATACAAAGCTTCGCTCTCAGAAACTATAGTTTCTACATTTCTGGCCTGACGTTCTGATTGCCATATATTATAGATAAGTTGCAAAGACATCATAAGATTTGTTGGGTTTATAAGCAATACCCCTTTCTTGAACGCATACTGTCCCAAAGCCGGATCACTCTGCAATGCAAGAATATAGCTTCCCTCATTTGGGACAAACATAAGTACGTGCTCTATAGTATTCTCTACATACTTTGAATAATTTACAGCAGCCAGCTCATCTATATGTGATTTTACAGAGTCTCTGTTTGCCTTTGCAAACTGCTGCTGCAACTGCTCTGTTTCTGCATTTACATAATCTATATAAGCAGTAAGAGAAACTTTTGAATCTATAACAATAGATTTGTTTCCCGGGCATTTGACTATTACATCGGGTCTTATGTTGCTGTTATCCTCCCCTTTTACATTCCGTTGTATAAAATATTCATGATCTTTTCTCAATCCGCTGTTTTCCAGAATATTCTCCAATACCTGCTCTCCCCAGTCTCCTTGAACCTTCCCTTTGCTTTTGAGAGCCTTTGCCAATCCGTCTGCCTGCTCACCCACTTT
Organism: uncultured Bacteroidales bacterium; assembly: GCA_937906795.1. Lineage (GTDB taxonomy): Bacteria > Bacteroidota > Bacteroidia > Bacteroidales > UBA932 > Egerieousia. The sequence goes on from CALCUQ010000290.1 coordinate 2,976, forward strand.
AATTGTCTCTTTTGCCAGATTCTCAATTGTTTGTGTAATGGCCGCCTTATGGGCTGCAGAGTCAGCATTAACTTTTTGTACACTCTGCTCCATTTTTGACATCTGCTCTTTCATAGGGTTGAGAATACTACCCAACTGCTCCACATTAGACTTCTTTAACTCTTCACTCCTTTTTGAGAGCACATCCTCAGATATGGATTTTATCTGATTTCTCATAGAGTCCATAGCTACCATATATTGTTCCTTATGCTCTTGCATAAGTTTTTCTAAGGACTCTTTTTGTTGTGCCAACATCTGTTGTGCTACAGCCTTCTCCTTCTCTACCATCTGATTGGCTGTTTCAAGTTGTGCCTGGAGAAGTATTTTCTCTTTAGATATAGTAAAAAGTTCTCCTTTTAGTATATCTATCCTCTTTCTGAATTTGCCTGTATAGGCTATTGCACCTACAACACCACCAACAACTGCCGCTAAAATGCCAACAACTATAATCTCTACCATAATCTACTTTGTTAACTGTTTTAATCCATCAAAAATTTTCCCATACATCATAACTGCACATTTGTACTCAACATTATGATCAAACATATCCAATTGCGCACTTCTCATCTGTATCTGGGCCTGCTGCATCAAATCAAAAGTTCTGGTAACATAATTGCCAACCTTACCTTTTTCCAAATTGAATCCCGCCCTGTTTCTAAGCTTTCTTAATGCAAAATATTTGCTTATAAAGTTGCCTTTCTCAAATATCTGTTGCGTTTTTTTTGCCAACTGCCACAACTCTACAGAATCCTCGTACTCCTTTTTGGCCTTTTCATATCTCCTCTCCCAGCTTCTTGCATAATTTTTTGCCATTTTTTCCATCTCCTTTGGGTTGAATATCTGTTCCAGTTGCTCACCATATTTAAGATAGGCATTATTATACGATTTTATTTGCAGACTCAAATCCAGTAAAGCTTTGTTTACAACATCTTGCCCCATCTGAACTTTAAGTACCTCAATCTTTGCATTAAGATTCTCAATATCCGACAGTTCCTCAAGAACTCCATAGGCCCTCAATTGCTGCAGAACAGAAAACTCTCTTGTCTTTATTATGTTTAGGATATCTGAGGTACAGGCACTTACATTATTTATAAAATCTGTAAGCCATTGCATTGGATTATATGCTTTCATTTTTGCTATATTTGTGAGTACAATTAGCAAATTTAGTCTAAGCAAGTTTAAAAATCAAGAACTACCTATGAGAAAAGCTATAATTGTTGCTTCTTTTTTTTTTAGCATTTTAACATATACAACAACT
>CALCUQ010000291.1 GCA_937906795.1 uncultured Bacteroidales bacterium
AAATAAATATTCGTAGCAATAATAAAGAAGTTAAAGAGTTAAATGGAAAATTAGAATAAAATACAATCCTATTACCATACTGGCTCCAATAAAACCCCATTCTTCTCCAATGGTGCAAAATATAAAGTCTGTACTTTGTTCAGGAACAAAATCAAATTTTGTTTGAGTTCCTTCCAGAAACCCTTTTCCGGTAAACCCTCCAGATCCAATGGCAATTTTAGATTGGTGTACATTGTAACCTATCCCTTTCAGGTCTTCTGTTATTCCCAATAGATTCTCTATTCTGGCACGTTGATGCGGTTGAAGAATCTTGTCAAAAATAAATTGTACAGAGAAGATTAGCCCTACAGAGCAAAAGAAACTGATAAGTATAAGTTTCAAGTGATTGAAACGTTTATTCCTGTATTTGTATGCTGCTAAAACAACAAGAAAGCTTGTTACTGCAGTGGCAAAGTACAGGATGTACGACAAACTTATAAATTCAAATGTTTCAATACTGCACAGCAGAGGAATATGGGCCAGTATAACTATTGTAACAATTCCCCATAGCAAAGATTTTAGCAGGTTGTTGGTGTAGATACCATATAATATAGAGTATATTCCAAACAGTGTCAGCAAAGCTGCAAGTGGAGAAAAGACAAGGGTTAGTATAAATAGCAGGATAGACAATATGCCAAATAACAGGAACCATCCGCTTAGCCCTTCTCTGTATAGCAAAAAGATAAATCCGCAGTAAACAAGTGCAGAACCTGTTTCTTTTTCCATTACTATTAGAAACATTGGTACAAGCAGGATTGCAGCTGTCATAAGTGCATCCTTAAGGTTCCCTAACTTGAATCCGTACTTGCTCATTACATATGCAAGAAGTAAAGAGGTACTTATCTTTGATACCTCTGCCGGTTGGAACCTCACTGGTCCCAATTCAAACCAGGAGTTAGACCCTTTAACTTCTGTGCCAAGGAAAATTACGGCAAACAGTAGTGTGCAGACTGCTATATATATTAGAGGAGAGAGCACACTGTATGTTTTTTCGTTAATGACAAACAATATGAGAATAGCTATAATAAATGAGGCAATCATCCACATAAACTGCATTCCGTACCTTTGTGAAATATCAAATATTGATGTGTGATCCTCTGAATAGATTGCAGCATATATGTTTATCCACCCAATGAAAACCAGCAGCAGATAACATATAACCAGATACCAGTCAAATTTCAATATTCTATTATTATAACCGTACATTATTATCTACCCTTTTTTACCGGAACATTTTGGATTAAACTTGTCTGTATCATCCTTTTTTCAAGGTCTAGTCTCTGTTGCGATGATATTTGGCCTGTAAGATATTTTTCAACAAGCAAAGATGCAATAGGAGCCGCCCAGGAGCCACCAAAGCCTGCATTTTCAATGTATGCGGCTACAGCTATTTTAGGATTGTCTTTTGGGGCAAAGCATATAAAGACAGCATTGTCTTTGCCATGAGGATTTTGTGCAGTCCCTGTTTTGCCGCATATATCCAGTCCTGGAGCACAAGCCAGTCTTGCAGTGCCACCGGCCCCTGCAGGTGCATTAACGGCAAGATACATTCCCTCTATAACTTTTTTAAAGTGCACTGTATCTACAAGTGTGTAATTGCGTTGTTTGAATCTTGCATCTATAGTTGTATCCTTAGAGTCCTTAACAAGGTGTGGAATGTAGTAATATCCTCTATTTGCAATTGTGGCTGCCAAGTTTGCAAGGTGAAGTGGGGTAGTTCCCATCTCTCCTTGTCCAATGGAAAGGGAAATTATAGAGTGTGCATTCCATCGCCCTTTTCCATATACTTTGTCATATAATCTTGAAGTTGGAACATTTCCTCCCAGTTCAGAAGGGAAATCGCTTCCCAGCTTTTTGCCAAATCCAAAACTCATAACCATTTCTCTCCACCTGTCAAACGCCTGGGCGGTAGATGAGAATTGTTTTCGCTCTATTAGAGCTCTGAATACATAGCAATAATATGCGTTGCAGGACATCATAATGGAGTGAGTCAAATCCAAAGGAGAGGGATGGGCATGGCATCCCAACTTTCTGTTGCCGTATGGATATCCCATACTGCAGGGATATGTAGTGTTTTCTGTTATGACACCTTCTTGCAAAGCAATTAGACCATTTACCAACTTAAATACAGAACCTGGTGGATATGAAGACATTACAGCTCTGTTGAACATTGGTTTATATGGGTCATTTATAATGTCATTGTAGTGTTTGTTAATATTGGCAAGTTTGTCTATATCTATACCAGGGCTTGATATCAATGCCAGAATTTCTCCAGTTGAGGGCTCTATTGCAACCACACTGCCAACTTTATTTTGCATCAGTTGTTCTCCGTATTGTTGCAGGTGCCCGTCTATTGTGGATGTGATGTCTTTACCGGGAACGGCATCAAGGTCATACGCCCCGTTGGCAAAACTGGATTTTACCCTGTTGTGCACATCTCTCAAAAAGATATTGTATCCTTTTTCACCCCTTAATATTTCTTCGTAAGATTGTTCAAGGCCAGATGCACCAACATAATCTCCACTTTTGTAGTATGGATTCTTTTTAAGAAAATCTGCGTCCACTTCTGTAATGTATCCATACAAATTGGCGCCTGCCTCAAAAGGGTAGTTTCTTGCTGTTCTTGCAACAGCTCCAAATCCGGGAAACTTATATGATTTCTCTATAAAAATACTGTATTGGGCTGCTGAAACCTGTTTTATGAATGTAAGTGTTCTGTACCCTACCCTTCTTCTGTATTTTTTATATTCTTTGAACTTTTCTTTTACGTATGCAGTGTCAAGATTAAAGATTGTGCAGAAATCCAACGTGTCAAACTCACTTACCTCGTATGGGGTTACAGTTATATCGTATGTGTTTTTGTTACCTACAAGAATATTGTTGTTACGGTCAAGAATAAGACCTCTTACAGGGTATCTTGTCTGGTATTTGTAAGCGTTGTTTTCTGCGGTAATCTTGTATTGGTCATCTACAACTTGCAGAAAAAAGAGTCTGGTTATAAGTATCAAGCCAATAATCAATACCCCTAGTATGAGAACATTTTTCCTATTCATTTAACGGATATATTTATTTATAAGGCTTAAATCTATTATTATAGTAAGAATGGTGTTTACTATTATGCAAGTTGCAAATCTTATTAGAGCAAAACTTAGAGGAACGTTTCCATAACTGTCCAGTATGCTGTATACCAGAAAGAATGCAGAATATTCAAATAACACTATAAGTGAATATTTGGGAAGTTCTATCAGTCTTGATGTAAGGGACTGGTTTTCCAGTGATTCAACATTTGCCTTGGAAAGTACAAGCTTTGCAAAAAAAAGTCTTGGGTATGCCATAGCCACCAGGGCAGCTGCATTGAGTCCTATAACTCCGTCGGCGAAGATATCTATACATAACCCATATAAAAATGCTATAAGCATATATAAAGACCTGTTCACAGATAGTGGAATTGATATGACAAACAATGGGAATATGGTAATGTACAATAGCGGCCAGATATTAACAAAGTCGCTTATCAATATCTGTGCTATTAGCATAATAATGCCAAAAACTATATATTTCCAAATGTTTGCCATCTATTGTGTCTTTAGAATTGCACTTGGTCTAAAACTTTTAGTTCTTCTATATTTGTGTTGCCCACTACCATTACATTGGTCAGCTGGGTAAAATCCTGGAAAAGGGTTACATCTATAACTCTATGTGTTCCATTTATAATTTTTGACCCCGTTGCTATTCCAATTGGAATGTCAGGGGGATATAGAGACGAGTATCCGCTTGTGTATATAGTATCTTGCGGCGCTATCTCTATATGCTGTGGTATTTGGGACAATTGTGCTTTATTGGTACTCAATCCATCCCAGGTAAGTGGCCCAAATGTGTTGGATGATCCAACTTTTGCACTAACCTGCTGTTGTGTATTGAGGAACGATATTACATACGAAAAATTCTCACTTGCAACCCAAACAATACCAACAATCCCTTTAGGGGTAATAACACCCATGTCTGGTTCAATACCATCTTTAATACCTTTATCCAATATAATGTAATTATGGGTAGAGCCAACGGTGTTTTTTATAACTTTTGCATTTATGAACCTAAACGGGAAATCCTTGGCCTGGTAAAAGGATGTTGTATCCAATGCTCGCAGACGTGTTATCTCTTGCATGAGCATCTTGTTCTCCTGTGCAAGAGTATTGTTTATATCTTGGAGTTTGGAGTACTCTTCTATAGCAGTTTTCTTTTTCCAAAAATAGAGTTCCACATCTGTCAGATATTCAACAATCCTGAATTTTTGCACAAGTCCGTTGTTGTAGATACAGAGAATGCAAATAATCTCTATACCCACAAAAAGGAGAAACCTCCCCAGTTTAAAATAAATAGAAGGAGGTATTCTCATTTTTTATCTCATTAGATATGGAATCTTGTCTGTTTTCTTAAGGGCCAGGCATGTGCCTCTTGCTACAGCCTTAAGAGGATCTTCTGCAATGTGGAATGGGATATTTACCTTTTCCTGAAGTCTTTTGTCCAACCCTCTTAGCAGTGCTCCTCCTCCCGACAAATAAATTCCATTGTTTACAATGTCGGAATAAAGTTCAGGTGGAGTCTGTTCCAATACCTGAAGAACTGCTGTCTCAATTTTTGCCAATGATTTGTCGAGACAATGAGCAACTTCCTGGCTGGATATTGCAACCTCAACAGGAAGAGATGTCATAAGGTTAGGTCCCTTTACAACATAAGGCTCAGGACCATCTTCCAAATCAGTCATTGCAGCACCGGCGTGAATTTTTATAAGCTCTGCAGTTATCTCACCAATCTTAATATTATGCTGCTGACGCATATATTGCTGGATTTCGGCGGTAAATACATCGCCTGCAACTCTAATGCTCTCTTTGCATACAATACCGCCCAAAGATATAACTGCAATCTCAGTTGTTCCACCTCCAATGTCAACAACCATTTGTCCGTTAGGGGCTTCAACATCCAACCCAATACCAAGGGCAGCTGCCATTGGCTCATATATCATATATACATCTCTGCCACCTGCGTGTTCAGATGAGTCCCTTACCGCTCTAATTTCAACCTCTGTACTTCCAGATGGAATACATACAACCATTTTAAGGGTAGGGGCAAACAAACTTCTTTTGTTGTTTACCATTTTTATGAATCCCCTTATCATTTGTTCGGCAGCGTTAAAGTCTGCAATCACACCGTCTTTAAGAGGTCTTACGGTTCTTATGTTAGGGTTTGTCCTTTCGTGCATTAATCTTGCTTTCTGACCAAAAGCAACTGGTTTGCCGGTTTTTTGGTCAATAGCTACAATAGACGGTTCATCCAATACAATCTTGTCATTCATAAAAATGACTGTATTGGCTGTTCCAAGGTCAATTGCCAAAGATTGCGTTAAAAATGAAAATGCCATATTCTAGTGCTTAAAGTGTCTTATACCTGTAATTACCATAGCAACATCGTTGTTGTTGCAGAATTCAATACTTTCATTGTCTCTGATAGAGCCTCCTGGTTGAATTACAGTCTTAATACCTTCTTTAGCTGCAATCTCCACGCAGTCTGCAAATGGGAAGAATGCATCTGAAGACATAACCGCACCCTCCAAAGAGAAGTTGAAAGATTTTGCTTTGGCAATAGCTTGTCTTAAGGCATCTACTCTGGATGTTTGTCCTGTGCCGCTTGCAAGCAACTGTTTGCCTTTAGCCAATACAATGGCATTTGATTTTGTATGTTTTACAAGTTTGTTTGCAAAAATCAAATCCTCAATCTCTTCTGGTTTAGGCTGTTTGTTTGTTGCAGGTTTTAAGTCTTCTGGTTTCTCTACATATGAATCTCTTTCTTGAACTAAAACCCCGCCAAGCAACGAGCGGAATTTAACCTCTGTTGGTTTGGTCTGTTTGTTTTCGAGGATAATTCTGTTTTTCTTGGTCTTAAGAATTTCAAGAGCTTCGTCTGTATAGCCAGGAGCAATAACTACCTCAAAGAAAATTGTATTCATTTGTTCTGCGGTAGCTTTATCTATCTCTTTGTTTGTGGCAATAATTCCACCAAATGCAGAAACAGGGTCTGCTGCCAATGCTTTCTCCCAAGCCTTTACAAGAGAGTTGTCAGATGCACATCCACATGCATTATTGTGCTTGATAATGGCAACAGTTGTATCTGTAAAGTCTGAGATAAGCTCAATAGCTGCCTCTATATCCAAAAGGTTGTTATGAGATATTTCTTTACCGTGAAGTTGTTTTGGAAGAGAATTCTCACTGCCAAAATATGTTCCTTTTTGATGAGGATTTTCTCCATATCTCAATTGTTTGCAATTCAATTCGCTTCTTTTGAATGTAGGGATATTGAATTTTCCATTGAAATAGTTGAAGATAGCTGTGTCGTAGTGAGAACTTACCAAGAAAGCTTGTGCTGCAAAATATTCTCTTTGCTCCAAAGTTGTCTTGCAACCGTTCTCTTTTAGGATATCCAAAAGCGGCTGGTAAGAATCTTTTGAAGGAATGATAACAACATCGTTATAATTTTTAGCGGCGCCCCTTATAAGTGATATGCCTCCAATGTCTATTTTTTCAATGATATCCTCGTGTGATGCATTTGCTGCAACATACTCTTCAAAAGGATATAAGTCTACAATTACCAAATCAATAGATGGAATATCGTACTCTACAATCTCCTGTTTGTCTGTGTTGTGGTCTCTTCTGTTAAGAATTCCTCCAAAAACTTTTGGATGAAGTGTCTTTACTCTGCCACCTAAAATAGATGGATAACCTGTTACACTCTCAACAGTCTTAACATTAACGCCCATTCCTTTAAGGAAATCGTATGTTCCACCTGTAGATAGAATCTCTACTCCATTCTCATTTAAGATTTTAACAATTTCTTCTAATCCGTCTTTGTAATAAACAGAAATTAGTGCTCTTTTGATCTCTTTCACGGTAATTATGTTTTAATAAAATTTGCCAAAATTTAAAGATGTAAAAGTACTAAAAAAAAGCAACAAATCTTATTATATTTGCATACAATGTTCAATATTCTTAAAACATGCCGTTATGGAAAGGAATGATTTATATGTAATAATTACAGCAGGAGGAGTTGGAAGAAGAATGGGTGGGTCTACAGCAAAACAGTTTCTTGAATTGGAAGGAAAGCCTATATTGCTTAGAACCATAGAGATGTTTACAGATTTGTATGATAAGATAAATATAATTGTAACCTTGCCGGCAGAATTTAAAGAGTATTGGAAAGAGTATTGTTTCAAGCAGAATCTATGGATAAAGCATATAGTGGTTGAGGGGGGGATAACAAGGTTCCATTCTGTAAGAAATGCGTTGGAATATGTTCCCGATGGAGCTGTTGTTGCTGTTCACGATGGGGTAAGGCCTTTTGTTCCTGGGGAGATACTGGAAAATCTTCTTAATTATGATTTTAAAGCCAATAATGTAGCGGGAGTTATACCTGCAATGCCATCTATTGAGAGTATGAGAGAAAAAATATTTGACAATGATGGCTTGCAAGTTGGTTCGGCACCAGTGGACAGGGATAAATATCTTTTTGTGCAGACACCTCAGGTGTTTGATTCAACTATTCTTAAGGAGTGTTATAAAAAAGCATACTCTCCAGCATTTACAGATGATGCATCTGTTGTGGAGAGTAGTGGTTATAAGGTTGCCACAATACAGGGGAGCAGATTTAACATTAAAATTACAACTCCTGAGGATATGCTGTTGGCAAAAATATTTCTTGAAATGTCAAAATAGCTATTTCTTTTTTGTGTTATTTTGTTTTGCGTTAAAATCTTTAACCCAAACTTGTCTTTCGATTGCCTGATCCAAAGATATAAGGGTTTCAGTTTGTTGTACGCATGGAATATTCTGTATTGTATTTATCAGAATATTCATAAGGTGGTCGTGATTGTAGCAATATATCTTAAGCAACAATGAGTGTTTTCCTGTAACAAAATGACATTCTACTACCTCAGACATTTTCTTTAAAGCCTCAATTACTTCTGGATATTTGTTTGCCTCAGACAGACTTACGCAAACAAAGGCACATACATTCAATCCTAAGGTCTGAGGTTTTACAAGTAGTCTGGAACCTGTAATAATGCCAAGATTCTCCATTTTCTTAACTCTCTGGTGAATTGCAGCACCAGATACTCCACACTCTCTTGCAATCTCCAGAAATGGCATTCTTGCATTCTTAACAAGGAAAGAAAGAATCTTCTGATCTATTTCGTCTAACTGATACTTTGGCATAGCTTACAATTTTTAAGTATTTTATACAAAAATAATCAAAAGTTTCTATTCTGAAATATTTTTGTGCTCAATTACTTTTTCTTTCCGGTAGGTTTTGTGTTGGCAATAATCTCTTTGCAGGCAGCCAGATCCAAACTCTGGGCATCTGTTCCTTTAGGAATTTTATAATTTGCGCCGGCATGTTTGATATATGCTCCAAATCTTCCGTTAAGAACTTGAATATCTTCTGCTTCAAAGTTGCGAATAAACTTATTTGCTTCTTTTTCAGCGTTTTGCAGTATTAATTCTATTGCTTGTTGCTCAGTTATTGTTCTAGGATCATAGGTTTTTCCAAGAGAAATAAACTTGCCGCTGTGTTTAATATATGGGCCAAATCTTCCAATTGCGGCTATGATTTCTTCCCCATTATGCTCTCCTACTTTTCTTGGCAATTCAAAAAGTTTAAGCGCCTCTTCCAATGTGATACTTTCAATAAGTTGTCCCTTTTGCAAACTTACAAATTGTTTGTCGGGATCATCATTAGCTCCTTTTTGAACAAGCGGACCAAACTTTCCTAATCTTACGATTATAATTTTTCCGCTCTGAGGATCAGTGCCTAACTCTCTTTCTGCGTTTGTGTGGGTACTTTCCTGAAGTGTCTGGTCAACTCTTTTATGGAAAGGAATGTAAAAGTTTTCAATTACTTTGTTCCAAACAAGCTTGCCGGCAGCAATTTTATCAAAATCGGCCTCAACTTTAGCAGTAAATCCGTAGTCGAGAATACTCTCAAATTTGTTGCTCAAATAATCGGTAACAAGCATTCCAATATCTTGTGGGAACAGTTTCTTTTTCTCTGCCCCTACAATTTCTGTTTGTGAGGATTCTTTTATGGTATTGTCTTTTAAAGTGAAAGCAGTATATTCTCTTTCTTTTCCTTCTCTATCCTCTTTTACTATATATCCTCTCTGAACAATGGTAGCAATTGTTGGTGCATATGTAGATGGACGTCCAATGCCCAATTCTTCCAGTTTCTTTACAAGAGATGCCTCAGAGTAGCGTGCAGGCTTTTGGGTAAAGCGTTCGGTTGCAGAAATCTCTATTCTTTCCATAATCTCACCTTTATCCAGTATAGGAAGCAGCTGGTTGTCTTGATCCATCTCTTCCTCATCTTTGCTTTCTAGGTATAATTTTAGGAATCCGTCAAAAATTACCTGTTCTCCTTGAGATATGAATTTTTCAGCAAATTTGTCTGACCCAATTGTAATGGTTGTCTTTTCAAGCTTTGCATCTGCCATTTGTGAGGCAATGGTACGTTTCCATATAAGATTGTACAGTTTTTTCTCCTGAGCTGTACCCTCTATTGATTCATTGGCAGGATATGTTGGTCTAATGGCCTCGTGTGCCTCTTGTGCCCCTTTGCTCTTTGTTTTGTATTGTCTTACTTTTGAATATTCGCTTCCAAACATTGAACTTATTGTCTGTTTGATGCTGTTTATTGCTAAAGATGACAAGTTTGTGGAGTCTGTACGCATATATGTGATAAGTCCACTTTCATACAGTTTTTGAGCAATGCGCATAGTCTGGGTTACAGAGAAGCCTAATTTTCTTGAAGCTTCCTGTTGTAATGCAGATGTTGTAAATGGGGGAGCGGGTGTTCTTACAAGTTCTTTTGTTTCAATGTTTTCAATTGAAAAAGAACACTCTTTGCATTTCTCCAGGAATGATTTTGCCTGTTGTGCATCGGTAAGCTTATCTTCTAAAGATGCTTTTACTTTTACACTCTTTTTTGCTGTTGCAGGGTGGAAAACCGCCTGAACTTTATAAAAAGGGGTAGAGTTGAATGCAATAATCTCTCTTTCTCTTTCTACAATAAGTCTTACTGCAACAGACTGTACTCTTCCGGCAGAGAGTTTTGGCGCAACTTTTTTCCAAAGTATTGGGGAAAGTTCAAATCCAACAAGTCTGTCCAATACTCTGCGTGCCTGTTGAGCCATTACCAGATTGTTGTCAATTTGTCTTGGGTTTTTTATGGCATTAAGAATTGCATCTTTTGTAATTTCGTGAAATACAATTCTTTTGGTGTTTTCTTCCTTTAGTTTTAGTGTTTGTTGCAAATGCCATGCAATAGCTTCTCCCTCGCGGTCCTCATCGGATGCCAACCATACTGTATCAGCTTTTTTTGCAAGGCTTTTAAGCTCTGATACAATTTTAGTTTTGTCGGCAGAAACTAAATACTCCGGCTCAAAATCATTCTCTATATCTATTCCAAGATTTTTCTTTGCAAGGTCTCTGATATGCCCTCCACTGGATTTTACAGTATATCCTTCTCCAAGAAACTCTCCAATCTTTTTTGCCTTGGTAGGCGACTCAACAATAACTAAATTCTCTCCCATTACTTACTTATTTCCATAAAAATGCAAAGTAAGACATAAAGTATCTTAAAATGCAAATTTTATTTAGTAATTTTGCTAAATATAATAGTAGTAATGGCTATGTTTAACGTAGTTAAAAAATAGTTCAACAGCATGAAAGAAGGATTCATAAAAAGGTTTTTTAAAGATAGGAAAAAGGTAAAGATTCTTATTTGGGCGGTTGTTTTTTCTCCGTTGCTTTTAATTATATTGTGCTTGTCTTTGGTGGGTATTTTTGCAGATATACCTTCTTTTGAGGAGCTTGAGGACCCCAAAAGTGCTCTTGCAACCCAGATAATTTCACAGGAGGGAGAGGTGCTTAGCACATTTCACATAGAGAACAGGTCATACATTACGTTTGATGAACTTTCTCAGGGGCTTAAAGATGCTATTGTGGCTACAGAGGATGTGAGGTTTTATGAGCACAGTGGGGTAGATGCAAAGAGTTTGGCCCGTGTGATTGTAAAATCGTTCCTAATGGGAAACCGTTCGTCGGGAGGAGGAGGAAGTACTCTTTCCCAGCAGTTGGCTAAAACTCTTTTCCCAAGAGATACTGTAAAATCAAAATTTCCTGGTGCAAAGTATTTTGTTTTGGGAGCAAACAAGTTTAAGGAGTGGATTACAGCTGTAAAACTTGAGCGTAACTATACAAAACAGGAGATTTTGAGCATGTATATGAATGCGGTCTTTTTTGGAAGCAACGCGTATGGAATAAAGGCTGCTGCAGGAACATTCTTTGGCAAGTTGCCAAAAGATTTGAATATAGAGGAGAGTGCCCTTTTGGTGGGTATGGTAAATATGCCTACCAGGTATAATCCTGTACGTAATCCCGACAAATCTTTAAACCGCAGGAACCACGTTCTCAAGCAGATGAACAAATACGGTTTTCTTCCTAAAGACCAGTATGATTCCATTGTAAAATTACCTATTACACTCCATTACACCAGACAGGACCATAATGCAGGTCTTGCTCCACATTTTAGGGATATGATAAAAAGGGTAATGAGTGCAAAGGAGCCTGTTAGGGAGAAGTACAGCAATTATGAGAATTTTAAGGCTGATTCAACATCGTGGGCAGATGATCCAAGCAGGGACGATGATCGCAGGGGCGCTGACGGTGTGGCGCTCCTTTATCATTGCCATAAGTGCTGGACATTGGCACGTCTTGGGACTCAAATCTGATGGCACCGTCGTTTCAATTATGGATGACTCAACTCAGTATA
>CALCUQ010000292.1 GCA_937906795.1 uncultured Bacteroidales bacterium
GTAGTAAATGCAAAGGATGCCATTTCTACATATCAGAGTCTTGGTGGAATATGTTTTAACGAAGAGGTAGATTTTGGGAAAGCATTTGTAAAAATGATGAACACAACATCTCTGCAACAGACAGATGATAAGATTGGGGTTGACAAAGAAAAGGTACAGGAAATAATCGAATCTTGTGAAGACGGGTACTTGCCTGCTCACAAGGTTGGACAATTGCTTGATGCAGCAGCAATCAGAAGGGTAAGTGAGATTGTCGGGGAAAATATTGACCAAATAATGGAGGGAGCAAAAGTTCTGGGATTTCCTCTGGTTATGAAAGTTGTTGGGCCTGTCCATAAAACAGATTGTGGAGGAGTTGCACTCAATGTCTCTGATATTGAAACACTCAAAGCTGAATTTGACAGAATGATGCACATAAAGGATGCTAAAGGTGTTATGATACAACCTATGATAAATGGAATTGAAATGTTCATTGGTTCAAAGCAAGAGGGTGAATTTGGCAATATGATAATGTGCGGTTTGGGAGGAATCTTTGTAGAAGTACTAAAAGATGTACAGTCATCATTAACTCCTGTAAACAGTGAACAGGCTATGGAAATGTTAAGCAAACTTAAAGGTTACAAAATTCTCAAAGGAGCAAGAGGAAAAGAGGGAATAAATATAGAGTTGTTTGCACAAACAATCCAGAAAGTTGCACAATTGTGTGATGCTGCAGGATGCATCAGCGAAATGGATATAAACCCTTTGATATGCGACAAGGAAAAAGCAACCGTTGTTGATGCAAGAATAAAAATCAAGAAATAATAAGAAAAAATTAAGTTTTTATTAAAAAATACCAATAAAAATTAAATGTTTAAAAGTTTATTTAGTAATTTAGTAACAAAATTTAATAATCAATCTCCTACAGTAAAGGGATTTCTTATAATTATCCTTATTTTAATTATTGGTATAATATGCAGATGGGATACAATTATAAGCGAGGTGGAAAGAGGATTTGGTTTTTTTAGTGCAAATTAAAATATAATACAGCTATGGCAGTACGTGGAGCTATTGTGGTTGACACAGAAAAATGTAAAGGATGCGGAGTTTGTGTTGCTAATTGTCCTACACAAACAATAGCACTCTCAAAAGAGGTTAATGGCAAAGGTTATAATTTTGCCTTTATGAATAATCCCGAAAATTGCACAGGATGTACAAATTGTGCAACAGTTTGTCCCGACGCAGTTATAACAGTATATAGAGTACGAATATAAAATAACAGATTATGGCAGAAAAAATATTGATGAAGGGTAACGAAGCAATTGCCCACGGAGCAATAAGATGCGGATGCGACGGATATTTTGGATACCCTATTACTCCACAATCTGAAGTAATGGAAACCCTAATGGAACAGCAACCATGGGAAACTACAGGAATGGTTGTATTACAGGCCGAAAGTGAAACATCATCCATAAACATGGTATATGGAGGTGCAGCAACAGGAAAAAGGGTAATGACATCTTCGAGCAGTCTTGGTATAAGTCTTATGTGCGAAGGATTGAGTTATCTGGCTGGCGCAGAACTTCCATGCGTAATAGTAAATGTAATGAGAGGAGGTCCGGGACTTGGAACAATACAACCTAGCCAGGCAGATTACTTTCAAGCTGTTAAAGGTGGAGGTCATGGAGATTATAAAATGATAGTTCTGGCTCCAGCATCGGCTCAAGACATGTACGATTTTGTTGAGAAAGGTTTTGACATTGCCTTCAAATACAGAATTCCCACAATGATCCTTTCTGATGGCGTCATTGGACAAATGATGGAAAAGGTTGAACTTGGTGAAATGAAGCCAAGATGGACTGCAGAACAAATCAGAGAAAAATGCCCATGGGCAGTTACAGGAAAAACATCAGACAGATCCAGAAATGTTATAACATCACTGGCACTTGATGCCCATGTTCAGGAGGCCCACAATATCAAGCTTCAAAACAAGTATAAAGAAATTATAGAAAATGAGCAACAATGGAGCTCATACAAGACAGAAGATGCAGAATATCTGCTTGTTGGATATGGTAGCATGAGCAGAATTGGAGAAGCTGTAGTGGATGCAGCAAGAGAAGAAGGATATAAAGTAGGTATAATAAGGCCTATCACACTATTCCCATTCCCTGAAAAACCAATTAAAGAACTGGTTGGTCAAGTCAAAAAAATAATGGTTATAGAAATGAGTGCCGGCCAAATGGTTGAAGATGTTAAATTGGCGGTAAATGGTGCCGTACCTGTAGAGTTTTATGGACGTACCGGTGGCATTATACCATCGCCAGAAGAGATATTGGATGCATTAGTTAAAACAATTAACGAGTAAGAGTATGGATATCAACGATATAATTAAACCGGAAAATTTAGTCTACAAAAAGACTCCTCTTCTTACAGATACAGTAATGCACTACTGCCCTGGATGTACACATGGAGTTGTACATAAAATAATAGCAGAGGTTATAGAAGATATGGGTATACAGGAGAAAGCAATTGGAGTTTCTCCAGTAGGATGTTCAGTTTTCGCATACAACTACATAGATATTGACTGGCAACAGGCCGCACATGGCAGGGCTCCGGCACTTGCCACAGCAATGAAACGTCTTAATCCCGACAAATATGTTTTCACTTATCAGGGAGATGGAGACTTGGCATCAATTGGAACTGCTGAGGTTATCCATGCCTGCAACAGGGGTGAAAATATTGTAATTATATTTATAAACAACGCCATTTACGGAATGACAGGTGGACAAATGGCACCTACTACCCTACTTGGACAGATTACAGCAACAACCCCATATGGCAGAAAAGCAGAATTGAACGGATATCCTCTAAAGATGACAGAAATGGTAGCAACACTCGATGGAACATGCTACGTAACAAGACAATCCGCACACAATCCTCTTGCTGTAAGAAAAACAAAGAAAGCTATAAGAAAAGCATTTGAGAATTCAATGTTAAAGAAAGGGACATCATTTGTTGAAATTGTGTGTACATGTAATTCTGGATGGAAGTTGTCACCTGTAAAAGCAAATAAATGGATGGAAGAGAATATGTTCCCATTCTATCCACTTGGAGATAAAAAAGACAGATAAACCAAAACGCAATAAATATGAAAGAAGGTATAATAATAGCAGGATTTGGTGGCCAGGGAGTATTGTCAATGGGTAAGATTCTGGCATATTCTGGCATTATGCAAGGACAAGAAGTAACATGGATGCCATCTTATGGCCCGGAAATGCGT
Source organism: uncultured Bacteroidales bacterium (assembly GCA_937906795.1). Taxonomy (GTDB): domain Bacteria; phylum Bacteroidota; class Bacteroidia; order Bacteroidales; family UBA932; genus Egerieousia. Next base: position 3,260 of record CALCUQ010000292.1, read on the forward strand.
GGTGGTACAGCTAATGTAACTGTAGTATTAAGCGACAGGAAAATAAGTTCACCTATATTGAGCAAATACGATACAGCAATTATCCTAAACCAACAGTCAATGGATAAATTTGAAGATATGGTCAAACCCGGGGGCACATTAATTTATGATCCTAACGGAATAACAAGACACCCTCAAAGGAAAGACATAAATATTTGCTCAATAAATGCGGCAGATGAAAGTGCGCTTATGGGTAATACAAAAGCATTCAATATGATTGTACTTGGAGCATTATTGAAAAAGAAGCCACTTGTTTCAATGGACAGCGTAATAAAAGGACTAAAGAAGTCACTGCCAGAGAGACACCATCATTTAATCCCAATGAACCAGCAAGCAATAAATATTGGAATGGATAAAATCCAAGATATCAATACATTATAATATATAATATAAACTTTTGGTAAAAGCTTGTACAAAATGTACAGGCTTTTACTTTTTTTATATTTATAAATTTACTAATTTTGTTGTAACAATATTTTATAAAATGGCCCAGGAAAGTCAAAGTTTGGTAGATAAGCTTAAAGAACATATTGGAATTTTAATTTCAAGATATGAGACTGTGCAGTTTGAGAACCATAATTTATCCGAGCAGCTTGCCTTTTATAAAAAAGAAATTGATTTATTAATAGAAAAAAACAAAGATTTAGAAGACAGATTAGACAAGATATTATTGATGGATGCATTTAAGGCTTCATCAACAGATGTAAAAGATGCAAAGAGAAAGATAGGGAAAATAGTAAAAGAGATTGACAGGTGCATTTCACTACTAAATGACTAAAACATGGAAGAGGGTAAATCACTCAAAGTAAATATACCAATTGGTGACAGAAAATACACTCTTAATATCAGACCTGAGCAAGAAGAGATTGTAAGAGCCGCTGCCAGAAAAAGCAACGAACTTATATACAAGATCTCTTCAACATCGCCAGGTAGAGATATAGTTGACATTACATCATTCGCGTTGTTACAATTAGCTCTAAAAGTAGTTGAATTTGAACAAGATAGAGAGTTAGATAATTTACAGAAAGAAATTAAGGCTCTTAATAATCAATTAGACAGCTACCTTAAATAATATTATATACATAAGGCTGGATACACTTTAGCCGTTGGACAAAAGCTCTTTGCGAAAATCAACATTTATTAACAGAACCGAGTGACCAACTGACAAAAACAGGCCTGGGTGACCCTTAGGGGGATTCCGTTTATACGGGACGTTGGAAGTTTGCGGCAATAATTGGAGCTCAAATCTTACTTTTAAGATTTTTCTGAAAACAGCAGTCCAACGGCTTTTATTATGCTTGTAAATGAACTGAATAAAACCTAAATAATAACAATATATATATATAACAAACATGAATTTAGCTATTATAATTATTAGTGTATTTGTTTTTTCAGTAGCTGGGTTTTTGGCAGGATACTATATTGTAAACAATGTAGTATTAAAGAAAAAGAAAGAACAAATATTAAAAGATGCTCAGATTGAGGGTGAGAACATTAAGAAAGAGAAGATTTTCCAGGCAAAAGAAAAATTCCTGCAACTTAAGAGTGAACACGAACAATTCATAAATGAGAAAACCAGCCAGATACATCAAATTGAGAATAAAATCAAACAAAAAGAGCTGGTTATAAACCAACAGTCTTCTGAGCTTGCAAAAAAACAAAAAGAAGCAGATGCTATAAAGGAGAATCTAAAGGCTCAGGTTGAAATAGTCAATAAAAAGAGCGAAGAGTACGAAAAACTTAAACAACAGGCTATTGAAAAGATTGAGTCAATTGCAGGTATGACAGCTGCAGAGGCTAAAGCCCAACTTGTACAGACAATGAAAGATGAGGCCAGAACACAAGCAATGTCATACATCAATGATGTAATGGATGAGGCAAGACTAACAGCTTCTAAAGAGGCTAAACGTATAGTTATCAACACTATACAGAGAACAGCCCCAGAAACAGCCATTGAAAATGCCGTTACAGTATTCAATATTGAAAGTGATGAGATAAAAGGCAGAATCATTGGTAGAGAAGGTAGAAATATTAGAGCATTGGAGGCTGCTACAGGTGTTGAAATTGTAGTGGATGATACTCCTGAGGCAATTCTGTTGTCTGCATTTGATCCTGTAAGAAGAGAAGTTGCCAGATTAGCTCTGCACCAACTTGTAACCGATGGAAGAATCCACCCTGCAAGAATTGAGGAGGTTGTTGCAAAAGTTCAAAAACAACTGGAAGAGGAGATTCTTGAAACAGGTAAGAGAACCTGTATAGATTTAGGAATCCATGGATTACATATTGAGCTTATTAAGCTTATTGGTAGAATGAAATACCGTTCATCATACGGACAAAACTTGTTACAACACTCTAGAGAGGTTGCAAATATTTGTGCTACAATGGCTTCCGAACTGGGATTAAATCCTAAAGCAGCTAAAAGAGCCGGTTTGTTGCACGATATAGGTAAAGTATCAGATGAGGATCCAGAACTTCCACATGCTATCCTTGGTATGAAACTGGCAGAAAAATATAAAGAAAAGCCAGAAATCTGTAATGCAATTGGTTCTCACCATGAGGAGGTAGAAATGACATCTTTATTGTCTCCACTTGTTTTGGTGGGTGATGCAATATCGGGAGCAAGACCTGGTGCAAGAAGAGAGGTTATTGAGTCTTATATCAAGAGACTTAAAGATATGGAGAACATTGCAATGTCTTACCCTGGAGTAACAAAGACTTATGCAATTCAAGCAGGTAGAGAGCTTAGAGTAATAGTTGGAAGCGAACAGGTAACTGATGCTCAAGCTGAGAGTTTGTCGGTTGAAATCGCACAAAAGATTCAGGATGAGATGGTTTACCCTGGACAAGTTAAGATAACTGTTATCAGAGAAACCAGATCTGTAAGTTTTGCCAAATAGTACAACAAACAAATATCAAAACAAAAAAGGTGACTGGTGTCACCTTTTTTTGTTTATATAAAACCACAACAACTACAGACTTCTTACATAGAACATCCAAATTTTAGCCCTCAAATCTTCCCATGCCTGCGCGGTTGCTGCAGCATATTTGGCAAGATAATCGTTCAACACTTTTGTGGCCTCGTCCTTTTTACCCTCTTTAAGCAGTTGAACTACCTTAGACTCAATTGCTTTATTCTCCTGCAACATTTCTCTCTCAAAATACGCCACCTTATCCTCTATTAAAGAACGTGTCTTGTCCCAGTAGAAAGTTGCCAGTCTGTTAGTTTCCCTATATGTCCAAACAGCTGCATCTTTTCTGTATCTGTGCTGACCACATACTGCAAACGATTCTGGCAGTTCTGTTACCCCCATATAAATAGGCATTCTTGGACTTTGTGCAGGATTATCAAATGAAAAATAACATATTCCACCTATTTGGTCTGGCAACCATCCTCTACATTGCATTATATGTGAATAAGAGCATTGGATACCTGCAATAGTTCTTTTCTTTGGAGCAACACCAGGTTTTATTTTATTCAACAAATCTCTGGTGTCTGAGTTCATCCATGTAGAGATAGGATACACAACCTCTTTCCAGTTTTCAACTGTACCATCTGGATTTTTCTTTCTTCTGTTTACCTCTACCCACAAATCTTTCACCTGATCAAAATCAGTACCATCATAAGTCTCTCTGTAATAAGCAAACATTTGCTCTACAGTTACTTTTTTATCTGGTTTTACAGAAAATGGAAGCTCTTGAGCATCAAATTGCAAATTTAAAGATGGAGCCATGGTACTCAATACATAAAACTCTCTTATTGAGAACGGCTTACCTGTAGAAACAACTTTGTAAAATTTGTACTCTCCTTCTCCACTCCAATATCCAAGAGCTTTACTGCGCTCTTTAAGGTCATAGGCATACATAAAATTGTCGGGATCATTAAAATCAACAACCCCAATTCTTGGGATATTTGCAGAAACTCCTACATGGTCATCTGGAATTCTTTGTCTTTGGTATCCGCTTTTGAAACACAGAGAAACAGAACTTTCTATGATGAAAAGCTCTCTTCGGG
>CALCUQ010000293.1 GCA_937906795.1 uncultured Bacteroidales bacterium
GTCAAAATTGTCTGCTGTTCCATACATTTTGGCAAGCTGAGTGCGGAATACATCTTCCAAAACACTCATCATTGTAGGACGATCAATGTTCTTGTTTTCTTTAAATTCGGCAAATGTGCCAATTAAATTTAAACCTTCCATTTTGTATATTATTATTTTATTATTGTTCTATTTGAATTTTATTACAGGTTTGCAGGATTTTATATTACTGTACTCATATTTTAAAATGGTGTCTTGCTGTACCTTCTTTTTGGATCCCTCAACTTTTACCATTTTTGAGATTGTAATGGAAAAATCATTTTCAGTTACATCAGATAGGACTCCTTTAGTTTTACTTCCATTTTTAGCCGTTACTTCAACTTCGCTTCCAATGAATTTTTTGTATTGGTCTAAAACTATAAAAGGTTGGTCTAAACCGGCGGAGGTTACTGTTAATGAATAATCTTCTGTATCTCTGCTAAAGTTATCAGCTACAATTCTGTCTATATCAATGCAGTTTCCAATTTTGACATCTGCATTGTATGATTCTATAACAATCTCAATATCATTGTCTTTAGATATGGTTATATCTACTAGAAAAAGATTGTTTTCTTTTAGATATTGCTCAATTGCCTGGCTTATTTTTTCTTTTTCCATTAAACCTATATTCTGTTAATTTGTAATATAAATAAAGGGCGCCCGGCATCCGGACTCCCTTTATCTCCTTCTCTTTATCAGTGCAAAAGTAGATATTATTTAGATGAATCACAAATTTTATATTACTTTTGTGCATAATTTTTATAAATATGGAAGTTACTGCAGAAGTTATAGCGCAACATTTTAATGGTGAAATAGTTGGAAATCCAGAAGTCAAAGTGTCATCTGTTGCAAAGATTGAGTATGGCAAGCCGGGAAATATCTGTTTCCTTGCCAATCCAAAGTATGCGCAGTATTTAAAGACTTGTAAGGCGAGTGTAATTATAGTGAATAAATCTTTGGCTCCATCGGAGCCTGTTGAGCCAACCCTTATCCTTGTTGATAATGCCTATGAGGCGGTTGCATCTTTATTGGATTTGCTTAATACTTTAAAGAGTGCCAAGAAGAGTGGTAAATCTTTCTTTTCCCGCTGTGCGTGGAGTTCAAAGATAGGAAAAGGGGTATATGTGGGCCCTTATTCTGTTGTCGGGAAGAAAAGTGTGGTAGGTAAGGATACTCAAATTTATCCGCAGGTTTATGTGGGAAACAATGTCACTATTGGTGAGAATTGCATTTTGTATCCCGGAGTAAAAATTTATGATGGGTGTAAAATTGGAAATAATTGTATACTGCATGCAAATGTAGTTATTGGTTCAGATGGATTTGGATTTGCGCCAAGACCAGATGGTTCTTACAAGAAAATCCCTCAGACCGGTATTGTTACAATTGAGGATGATGTTGAAATTGGTGCAAATACTGTGGTTGACAGAGCAACCATGGGAACTACTCTTATTCAGAAAGGAGTTAAATTGGACAATTTGATTCAAATAGCTCACAATGTTGAGATTGGACCAAATACAGTTATGGCTTCGCAAGTTGGTATAGCAGGTTCAACCAAAGTTGGTGCCAATTGCCAGTTTGGTGGACAGGTTGGAGTTGCAGGGCATTTGACTATTCCAGACAAGACAACAATTGGTGCGCAGGCTGGTATTTTGGGATCTGTAAAGAAGAGTGGGGAGATTTTACTTGGTAGTCCTGCATTTGATTACAAACAGTATCTGAAATGCTATGCTGTGTTTAGAAAACTTGCAGAAACAAATAAAAAATAGTAAATTCGTAAGATTTTACTAAACCTTTTGTAATACATATGAGAAAAAATCAATGTACTTTAAATAAATCATATACTTTTGAGGGGAAGGGTTTGCATACAGGTAAAACAGTAACTGTAACAGTTCACCCGGCTCCTGAAAATCACGGAATCAAATTTAAAAGAGTTGATATTGGAGAAGATGCTGTAATAGATGCATGTGTAGATTATGTGACAACTACTGCCAGAGGTACAACTTTGGAAAGGGGTGATGTCAAAATATCTACACTTGAGCATTTGATGGCAACTTTATATGGATTGGGTGTAGACAATGCATTGGTTACCATTAATTCCCAGGAGGTGCCAATCCTTGATGGCAGTGCAAAACCTTATGTGGAGCAGATATGCAAAGATTCTCTTGTTGAGCAGTCACAGCCAAGAAAGGTGTATACTATTAAGGAAAAAATAGTTTACAAAGATGAAAAATCCGGCTCTGAGATTATAGTTATGCCCGATGACCATTTTTCTGTGGAACTGATGATTGATTTCAACTCAAAAGTGTTGGGAAACCAGTATTCAAGATATACAACAGATACAGATTTTGCCAAGGAGATTGCCCCTTGCAGAACGTTTGTATTCTTCCATGAGTTGGAGCCTTTGTTTAAAAATAACCTTATTAAAGGTGGTGATCTTGACAATGCAATTGTAATTGTTGAGCATCCTGTTGAGCAGAACGAGCTTGACAGATTGGCCGAGATTTTTAAGGTTGATTCTTTGGAAAGAGCTCCAGAAGGTTATTTGAATCATTTGCAATTGAGATATCAGAATGAGTGTGCAAGACACAAACTTTTGGATTTGATTGGTGATTTTTCACTTGTGGGATTTCATTTCAATGCAAAAGTTATTGCATATAAGTCTGGTCATGGAATAAATACAATGGTTGCTAAAAAGATTAGAGAGGCAGCTGTTGAATTACAATAATTAAATCAAATAAAAATGGAAAAAAACGATATTCCTCATTACGATCCAAATGCTGAGCCAGTTATTGATATAAACGGCATTAAGAAACTTTTACCTCACAGACCTCCATTTCTGATGGTTGACAGAATTACAGAGTTGGGAGAGGATTATGTTGTAGGTATCAAAACAATTGGTGTAAACGAGGGTTTCTTTCTTGGTCATTTCCCAAGTGAGCCTGTTATGCCTGGTGTACTTATAATTGAGGCTATGGCTCAAGTTGGTGGTATATTGGTTCTTAACGGATTGGATGAACCTGAGAAATATTCGACATACTTTGCTAAAATTGACAATACAAAGTTCAGAAGAAAAGTTGTTCCTGGTGATGTTATAGTTTTTAAACTACAGATTACAGCACCAATGAGAAGATCTATTGTATGTATGTCGGGAAAAGCATATGTAGGTGATCATCTTGTGTGTGAAAGTGATATGGTGGCCCAAGTAATTAAGAATAAGGAGTAATTTAAATAAGAAAACAAAATTTATGGAACATTCAATTGTACATCCTAACGCTAAGATTGGTGAAAATGTAAAGATTCATCCATTTTGTTATATTGCAGAGAATGTTGAGATAGGTGATGGGTGTGAGATAGGCCCTAATGCTGTCATTTATGACTATGTTAAAATGGGTAAAAACTGTAAAGTGTTCCCAGGTGCAGTGGTTGGAGCAATACCTCAAGATCTTAAATTCTCGGATGAGGTTTCATATGTGGAAATTGGAGATAATGTAACAATTAGGGAGTGTGCTACAATCAATAGAGGTACAGCAGCCAGTGGCAAAGGAAAGACTATTGTAGGAAATAACACTCTTATAATGTCTTATGCTCATGTGGCTCATGATTGTGAGGTGGGCAATAATTGTATTTTGGTAAGTTATGTCGGTATTGCCGGTGAGACCAAGGTTGAGGATTGGGCAATTATTGGAGGAAGCTCTGTAGCTCATCAGTTCTCTAACATTGGTACACATGCTATGGTGGCGGGTGGTTCCAGAATTGGAAAGGATGTGCCTCCATACGCTATGGCAGGAAAGTATCCTCTTTCATATTGCGGTATAAATATAGTTGGTCTTAGAAGAAGAGGCTTTACTATTGAGCAGATAGAGAGAATAAAAGAGATATATAAAACAATCTATCATAGTGGACTTAATATATCTGATGCATGCAAGAAAGTTGAGGCTGAGTTTGAGGAATCAGTTGAAAAAAGAAATATCCTTGACTTTATAGCAAACTCCAAGAGAGGTATCATTAAAGATAATATTGGTGCGATTTCAGATGAGGGTTAGTTATAAATCGGCTATTTTCAGTACTGCATATTTTCCTCCGATAGAGTATTTTGCCATAATGGCAAACTGTGAAACAGTATATATTCAGGGGGGAGAGATGTATCAGAAACAATCTTACAGAACCCGTTGCAGCATCAGTGCTGCCAACGGGGTTCTTGTTTTAACTATACCGGTTTTAAGGGGGGAACAAGAAAGTGTCCGGGATCAAAAAGCAACGCATAAGGTGTTTATCGGGAATATAAATATTGATTATTCAAAATCTTGGGTAATGCAGCATGAAAGGGCTATTGAGGCTTCGTATATGTCTTCTCCTTTTTATGAGTATTATAAAGATGATATTTTCCCAATTCTTGAGAGTAATACAGATTCCTTGTTTGACCTTAATCTTAAACTCATTAGAAAAATAGCGGAACTTATAGGCCTTGACTGTAAAATAGAGGTGATGGAGAATTATCTGGCAAATGAACAATTGAATGGTATTGCAGATTTTAGGGAAGTTATCCATCCAAAGAAAAAGAATGATATTCTTGAGAGGATGCAATTAAATAAGCCCTACTATCAGGTATTTACCAACAAGCAGGGCTTTATTGCGAATTTGTCTATTCTGGACCTATTGTTTAATGAGGGACCAAACTCAATATCCTTTTTGCAAAATCTGTAGTGTAGTTTAGAATCTTACACCAAGTGTTAGCAGAATATTGAAATATTTGTTTGTATTTACCCCTACAGGTGCTTTATAAACAACATTATTCCCATCATATACATCATCATAAAGTGTGAATTCTGTTTCTTGGGATTTTATTTTCTGCTGATATGCAACATCAATAAAATATCCGTTGTTTGAACAGTAACCCAAACCCAAAGAGAAAATATGGTTTGGCTCATACTCTGTGCCATATGGGTTTGAATAAAACTGGTAACCGCCTCTTAGACTTACCCCTTGGGTTACATTTGCTTCTGCTCCAACCCTAATTATGTGGCTAAGTTTGTAATTCTCTTTTATTTGGGAATTTTCATATGCGAAATTATCAGACATTAAGTTATTATCCTCTTTGATTTCTGCCTTTCCATAATTTACCTGTTCGTAATCAATGCTCAATACACCTTTTGTTCCAAAAGTATATGCGGCTCCAACGTTCCATCTTAGAGGAGTGTTTATTTTATAATCATATTCTCCAAGTGGGGAATCAATATATTGGTCATAACCATCATCAAATCTGCTATAAATATCTTCTGCCCATTTGTCGTGCAAAAATAGCCAAGTTGGAGTGCTTATGCTGGCTCCTAATCTCAATGATTTTGTTGGCAGATATATAATACCGGCTTTAACATTAAAGCCTGTTCCAGATGTCTTTTGTGCGTAGCCATATTCAAAATGTTCAAATCCTGTCTGGAAAGAGGAACTGTTTACAGCTGATTCGCTGTATATTTCTGTTGTTCTGAACAAGACGCTGTGAATTCCAATGTTAATTCCAAAGAATAAT
>CALCUQ010000294.1 GCA_937906795.1 uncultured Bacteroidales bacterium
GTTATGCAGTTCTCTTTTACAATATATGCAGTATCTTTGAGCCAATGGTAAAATACGCACTCCCCATCATTAAGGTATAGTGAGCCGGAATAATACGCAGGTGGGAATTGTACCAATGCACCGTTGGGCAGTTTCATTTTTAACTCTTTCTTTACAGGCCGCCTCAATTCCATCTCCCACTTCTTCTCAAGAGTGGAATCTGTCATCACCAACCATTGCTCTCCGTTCTTCTGATCCATGGTCAACAGATAAAAATTACCCTTGCCATCGTAGCCTATATTCTGAATATTTTGTGAATATGAGGTTATCATTCTGCCATTGAACTGACGGCTGGTTGACTCCTGACCGGCAAGGAACTTGTCAAATGGGATATCTTCCCATGTCTTGCCATCATCAAGGGAGTAGATGACGGCCTTGTTGCCGCCTTCAACCATTACTGCATTTCTGTTCTCCAAAGGAATAATTGATCTGATGGCCATAAACTCGCCTTTTGCCCTTCCCTTGGATCCTACATTTCTGATGAATTTTCCATCTCTGGCAAAAACATGGAGAGTCTTCATAAAATCTGAACTTGGAATGAAAATATGATTTTCATCCATTGATACATCGGCAATCCGGCCCAAAAGAGCAGAAGTGTCACTTTCAAGAGTATAATATCTGATCTCAGATGCGTAATCACTCAATTTGACCTCCCCGGCATTTTTTAAAGCCTCTTCAATGTCAATGACTTCAATTCCCTGGCTATTACTGCCGGAGTCGCTGTTGCAACTCCACAATATAAAGAGTGTTACTATTGTGAAGCATAGTTGAACAATAGGTCGTGCAATAATTTTTTTTCTCATAATGAATGGTGAACTGAATTAAGTTTAATCTACCATCAACAAATGTCAGATATTGTATTTAACGGAGATAGATATTTAAAAGATATGTAAGTTTTATTGTTGCAATGGGATAATATGCTACAATTATTGGGCCTGTGTCAAACTTTTTTTGGGGAGTGTAAGACTTTTTAAAAATACACTTTTATAAGTTATTGATAATCAGATATGAAAAAATTGAAATGTCAAACTTTTTTTTATGGTGTCAAACTATATTTTAGTTAATTTCGTGTGAACAAGTGTGCCCGAACGTGGCAATAGTTGTGAGGCTTTTGCATATTGGGCAATATCTGGCTTATGATCTGTTTTTGGAGATGGGTGCCTGTTTGTACCGGTAGTCCCTCGCCTTGTTTCCAGGAGATTCAGGCCTGGAGCAACATTTGCCAATAACCGATGTCGCGGGCAAGTTCCTGTGTAAGGAGATTCAATTTGCCGACTGACTGGTTTTGGGGAGAAAATTCCGGGTCCAATCTCGTTTTGAAATCTAACAAGGTGGAAAACTGGCGCAATTTTGTGTAAAAAGGGCGCAACACTCCTTTTTACGGATGTTGATAATCTGAGTGTTATGCCCAAAAATGGCTCTGTTGTGGAGCAAAATGGCCCGGCAACCATGCGTGGAGTGGTTTTTTGGAGGAGCCTTTATTAAATTTGCAAGAGAGACGGGTATGAGCAATTTTTGGGGGATGATGAGATTATTGTTTTATAATTGTCGGATAATCAAATAATTATATATGCTATGATTAGATTTTAAATTTTGAAGTTAGGTATGTAAGGTGTTAATTTTGTAACGTGAAGCAGTGCAAAGCCGAGTACACGACAAGAGCGATTGAGGGTGTAAAAGAGTGTGTGAGGCAGAGTCCTGCAGAGTAGGGTGATGAGGTACAGGGTGGAAAAAGAGGTGAAGAAAGAGGAGATGAAAGAAGAGGCGAATGAAGTGAAAAAAGAGAGAGGAGAGGAAATGGAGAGGCAGAGTGCTGGAGTATGGAGTGATGAAAGGAACCGAAAAATTTACAGAATTAACATTTTAAAGTTATAGATTATGAAAAGGATTTTTGATTCAATTTTGGTCGCAGTGACTTTTGTTGCCATTTCTATAGTGGCGGTTTCATGTGGTGCAGGAACCGATGGAGGCAAGGCAAAAAAAGAGGTAGTTCCGGTATTGGATTTTGATGAGGCTTTGGCAAATGTTGAAGATGTCAAGTTGAGTGAGTTTGCCACCTCTGTGAGGTATATCCCGCTTGAGACCAATCAGGAGTCTCTTGTTGGTGGTCATAATATTGGCGATTTCCGGGTTAAGGATGGCGTGGGATTCTTCTTTAGAGCAACTTTCCAGGAGAAGATTGGTGTAAGGTTTTT
>CALCUQ010000295.1 GCA_937906795.1 uncultured Bacteroidales bacterium
TTATATTCTCTCCAATAAATTCGCTGAATTCGTCGGGAGAAATCTCACCCAAACCTTTAAATCTGGTAATTTCAGAATCTTTGCCAAGTTTCTTTATAGCTTTCTCCTTTTCTTCTGAACTGTAGCAATAAACAACCTCCACATCATCTTTTTTCTTGTTTTTGGCTGTTTTAGATGCTTTTTGCGGTTTCTTTCTTGTAACCCTAAACAGCGGGGTCTGTAGAATATACAGATGACCTTGTCTTATAAGGTCTGGGAAGAATTGCAGGAAGAATGTCAGAATCAGCAATCTGATATGCATTCCATCAACGTCGGCATCGGTAGCAACAACAACCTTGTTGTATCTCAAATTCTCAAGGTCATCTTCTATGTTGAGTGCGGCCTGCAGCAGGTTGAACTCTTCATTCTTGTATACAATCTCTTTTGATAGGCCGTAGCAGTTCTTTGGCTTACCCCTTAGGCTAAATACAGCCTGGGTATTGGCGTCTCTGCTCTTTGTTATGGAACCGCTCGCAGAGTCTCCCTCTGTAATAAAGAGCATTGTATCCTGGTTCCTTGGGTCTTTGTCTCCGTAGTGGATTCTGCAGTCTCTGAGTTTTCTGTTGTGCAAGCTTGCTTTTTTAGCTCTTTCTCTGGCCAGTTTCTGTATTCCCGATATAGCTTTGCGCTCTTTTTCGCTTTCCAGAATTTTCTTTAGAAGAGGCTCTGTTATCTGAGGATGTTTATGCAGGTAGTTATCGAGTTCACTTGATACAAAATCAACTATAAAATTCCTTACACTCTGTCCTGCAGGGGCAACCTCTTTGGAATTTAGGAATGTTTTGGTCTGATTTGAAAAAGATGGCTCTACAATTTTAATGCTTATTGCTCCAACAATTGATTGTCTTACATCTTTAGGATCAAAATCCTTTTTGTAAAAATCCTTTATTGTTTTTGCAACAGCCTCCCTGAATGCTGCAAGGTGAGTTCCACCGTGATATGTGTTTTGTCCGTTAACAAACGAACTTATATTTTCTCCGTTTTCACTACCATGGGTAATAGCTATCTCTATATCTTTTCCGCTTATATGAATAATAGGATATAGCGGAGTTTCAGACATATTCTCGGTAATAAGGTCAAGCAATCCGTTTTTTGACTTGTATTCTACACCATTAAGTTTTAATGACAGACCGGTGTTAAGGTATGAGTAGTTTCTGAGCATAGTGTCCAGAAACTCCATATTGTATTTGTAGTCTGGGTATAGCAGAGGATCTGCTATGTACTTGACTAGTGTGCCATTTTTTTCTGTGGTTGTACCATCTGCACTCTCAACCAGATTTCCCTGGCTGAATTGGGCGTATCTGGTTTGTCCATCTCTAAAAGACTGGATGTAGAAATAGGTTGAGGTAGCATTTACCGCCTTTGTTCCAACTCCATTAAGACCAACAGATTTACTGAATGCACTGCTGCCGTATTTGGCACCTGTGTTCATTTTGCTCACAGCATCAATTACTTTTCCAAGAGGAATGCCTCTTCCGTAATCTCTTACTGTAACCATATTGTTTTCCAGAGTAATGTCCACAGATTTTCCATAACCCATGATAAATTCATCTATTGCATTGTCTATTATCTCTTTAAACAATACATAGATACCATCATCTGGAGAAGAACCGTCACCAAGCTTTCCAATGTACATTCCAGATCTTCTGCGAATGTGTTCATTCCAGCTAAGTGTTTCAAAATCATCTTCTGTA
>CALCUQ010000296.1 GCA_937906795.1 uncultured Bacteroidales bacterium
ATTAAAAACACAATATAATGGTTTCAATCAATTTGAAAGCTGCTGAAGGCTTTATTTCAGAGGCACTGCTTAATGAGCAGATAGAGAAGGCATACGCCGGTTTGGATACTGTACTTGCAGGAAATGGTGCAGGTAATGATTTCTTGGGTTGGGTAAATCTTCCGTCGGAGATAGACGGTTCACTTATAGATGCATGCAACAGCATTGTAAAAAGATGGATAGGAAAGGTAGATGCTGTTGTGGTTGTGGGAATAGGCGGTTCATATCTTGGAGCAAAATGTGCAATTGAGGCTCTTTCCCATACTTTCTCTGCAAGCATGCCAAGCACACATCCCCAGATTGTATTTGCAGGACACAATATCTCGGAAGATTACACCGCAGAGCTTCTGGAATTTCTTTCACACAGGACATATGCTACAATTGTAATTTCAAAATCGGGTACTACAACAGAGCCTGCAATTGCCTTCAGAATCCTTAAGGAGGATATGGAGAGGAGATTTGGAAAGGATATATGCAAAGAGAGGATAGTGGCAATTACAGATGCATCTAAAGGTGCTTTGAGGACTTTGGCAACACAGGAGGGTTATACAACATTTGTAATTCCAGACAATGTGGGTGGACGTTTCTCTGTCCTTACACCAGTAGGCCTTCTTCCTATTGCGGTTGCCGGATTTGATATAAAGGCATTGGTAGAGGGTGCACGTCATATGCAGGAGGTTTGCGGCAAGAAAGAGGCAACCAACCCTGCAATCCTTTATGCAGCTGCCCGTAATGCAGCATATTCTTTGGGCAAGAAGATAGAGATTCTTGTAAACTACAATCCTAAACTGCAGTACCTGGGCGAGTGGTGGAAACAGCTTTATGGAGAGAGTGAGGGCAAGGACGGCAAGGGTATATTCCCTGCTTCTGTAAATTTCTCTACAGACCTGCACTCAATGGGCCAGTATATACAGGATGGCGAAAGGACTCTGTTTGAGACAAACGTTCTTGTAAAGAAAGCCTTCCATACAGTAAAGATTGAGAAGGATGAGCAGAACCTGGACGGCTTGAACTTCCTTGCAGGCAAACGTGTTGAGGATGTGAACAAGATGGCACAGCTGGGAACAAGACTTGCGCACACAGACGGCGGTGTTCCAAACTTTGAGATAGAGATTGAGCAGATAGATGAGTACAACTTGGGCGAGTTGTTCTATATGTTTGAGATTGCCTGTGGTATAAGCGGCTATATGCTTGGGGTAAATCCTTTCAACCAGCCTGGTGTGGAGGATTACAAGAAGAATATGTTTGCGCTGCTTGACAAGCCTGGCTACGAGGAGGCTTCAAAGGCTATAAGGGCAAGACTTTAACAGGGAGCATTCTTGAGT
>CALCUQ010000297.1 GCA_937906795.1 uncultured Bacteroidales bacterium
TTTCTGTAAAGGAGATATTGGATTTTGTGCAGTCTGTAAAAATTAGTGATATAGAATTTATTCTTGATTCTGTTAAATTGAACAAAGCATTGGCAGAAGAGGGGTTAAGAACAGATTATGGCCTAAAGGTTGGCAGAACAATTTTGTCGGCTGAGCATAACTCTATTTTTGGTGATTCTGTTATGACTTATGCTATGGCTGCTACAGCAGCTGCTTCTGATGCAAGAATGGCGGGTTGTACAATGCCTGCAATGAGTAACTCAGGTAGTGGGAATCAGGGAATTACTGTTACAGTTCCTGTTATTGCTGTTGCTGAAAAACTTCATACCTCCAGAGAGGAGCTTGCAAGGGCATTGGCACTTAGTCATTTGATCGCAATTCATATTAAGGGTTATTTAGGCAAGTTGTCTGCTCTTTGTGGTTGTGTAATTGCATCAACTGGTTCTTCTTGTGGTATTGTATATCTTAAAGGTGGGGGATACGACCAAATTTGCTATGCTATCAAGAATATGATAGGAAACATTACAGGTATGGTTTGCGATGGTGCCAAAGTTGGTTGTGCTTTAAAAGTTGCCAGTGGAGTCTCGTCTTCTATTCAGGCAGCAATTCTTGCATTGGACAATATATGTATTTCTTCTAACGATGGAATCATTGAAGATTGTATTGAGAAGACAATCTGTAATCTTGGTACAATTGGATCAAAAGGTATGCAAAGCACAGATAAAATGATTCTGGATATAATGGTTTGTAAATAATAGATTTCCTATATAAAAGGATAAAGAGAGAGGCTGGCCACATAAAGACCAGCCTCAATATTTTGTGGGCGAATCTATAAGCCGAGTTCTGTACCTTAAACTGTTATGTAATCATAACCTAGAAGGCCTCTATCATTTATCTGTTGCAGCCTACCCCCCAGCAACGGACGAGCAACCCTTAACTGCTGGTATACATGGCCTTGCAGGATGCAGTGGGATACTACTGTAATGTCGCCATTATAATACGTGAGCTCTTACCTCACATTTTCACCCTTACCATATTGCTATGGCGGTTGTTTTCTGTTACCCCTGGCATAAGCTTTCACCTATCTGTGCTTTCCACAGTGCACTGCTCTTTCCTGCCCGGACTTTCCTCCCATAAAATGGGCGATAGAGCGATTCGCCAATGCAAAATTACTAATATTATTCCAAATTATATTATTTGTAAGTTATCTCACTTTGGAAAACAATACCATTTTCTCTTGCCCCTTCTATATAAATTCTGTTGTCATCATATTTTCCCGATGATATTTTTAGAGTTTCGCCAAGTTGAGCTTCACTTATGTAATTTATTTTAAGGTCTGTAATCTCCTTCTGGCTGATAAATTCAATTGGAAGTGAATCTATAATCCATTCAATGTATTTTGCATTATTTGCATGACCGTTCATATCAATGTCTGAATAGAGTACCTTTTTCTCTCTCACTTCCTCTAGTTTACCTTGTGGAATAGCAATTTTGTCGCATGGAGTCTCTATTGCATCTCTTTGAAGAGAATTTGATACAACTTCTTCTTTTTGGTCAAATGGAGTGTGTCTGTCTATTCTCCTTGTTATTGTATTCATTATTACCCATGCTGTTGTTGCCACAACATCAGTTGAGCCGGTTGGACCATAAAGGGCAAAATCCCTGTTCCAGAATAATCCTGTTTTACCCTTATGCCATGTTTCAATTGTTATTTTATCTCTCCATTTTGGCGGATTTATAAATCTGATATGGGCTCTGCTTAGCACCCATACTTCATTGTGTGCCATAAGTTCCTCATATCCAAATTTTAACTTAGTAGCATGCACACCAGCCATCTCTTGGGCAATACACATAAAAGAGAAAAAGCGTAATGCCTGTTTTGTGTCTGTCTGGTCTGTTTTAAGAACAAAATCTTCTTTGTGTGTCAACATTTCTCTTAATTTTTTGCGTGGCAAATGTAAAGATAATTTTTGCAATTGCTTGTATTAAAAACTATATTTGTAGTTACGGCTTAATTTTTATAAGATATTATTCAGTGATATGATAAGATATAATTTCAAGTGTAGATTCAATATTTTGTTTGTTCTGCTGTTCATGTTATTCCATTTGTCTTCTTGTGCACAGCAAAAACAATCTGTTAAAGAGTATAAACTGCAAATAATTGAACAACTTCCACATAGCAGATCTGCATATACCCAGGGGTTGTTTTTTCATAATAACCAGTTATATGAAAGCTCTGGACAATATGGAGTTTCATATTTTGCAAAAATAGATTCACACAATTCCAATATACTCAAACGCTTGAACTTTGATTCAAAATATTTTCTGGAAGGGGCTTGTGTCCTTAACAACTATTTGTATATCCTAACCTGGAAAGAAAACAAGTGTTTTGTATATGATATCAATACTTTTCAGTTTTTAGGAGAATTGTATAATCTGAGAGAGGGGTGGGGACTTACTTCAGATGGAAGTAACCTTATACTCTCCGACGGATCTTCTTCACTTTTCTTTATGGATCCTATGACATTTGAATTGAAAAATTCTTTAAAAGTTACCCTTAATGGAAAACCTGTCATATTTTTAAATGAGCTGGAATATATTGAAGGAAAAATTTGGGCAAATGTCTATTGCGAGGATTATATTGTAATTATAAATCCCAAAACAGGTGTAGTGGAGGGCAAAATAGACTGTAGGGGCCTATTGCCATCAAACCTTAAAAATTCCTCTACAGATGTTTTAAACGGTATCGCTTATAACTCAGTAACTAAGCAAATATTGCTGACAGGTAAATTGTGGCCAAAAATGTATAGTGTAAAATTGGTTGAAAAGGTTAAATGATAATTATTTTTTTGTAACTTTGCCCCGCATTTACTATGCATAAACAAACTGACTTAAATTTAATATACTATGATACTTATTGCCGACAGTGGTTCAACTAAAGTAGATTGGCGTGCAGTTGCAGCCGATGGTACAGCATTGTCTGTACAGACAGAGGGTATTAACCCAGTATTTTTATCATCAGAAGAGATTTCAAAAATCTTGTCTGAAAAACTGGTTCCTGTTTTTGGTACTTCTATCAAAGAGGTATATTTCTATGGTGCCGGTGTTTT
>CALCUQ010000298.1 GCA_937906795.1 uncultured Bacteroidales bacterium
CGACCCCAACCTTGGCAAGGTTGTGCTCTACCAACTGAGCTATTTCCGCATTTGGGATTGCAAAGATATATACATTTTTTTAACTTCCAAAAAAAATCTTTAGAAATTTATTTTTGCATCCCTTTTTATAAACAATTATACAACTGTTTCAAACTCTTTTAGGAATCTCACATCATTCTCAAAATAATGACGCAAATCCTTTACTTGCCATTTTAACATTGCAATTCTCTCCACACCCATTCCAAAGGCAAAACCAGAGTACTCGTTAGGATCAATATTGGAAGCCTTCAACACATTAGGGTCAACCATACCGCAGCCCATAATCTCCAGCCAACCTGTTCCTTTACAAATATTACAACCTTTACCGCCACATATGTTGCAGCTTACATCCACCTCTGCACTTGGCTCTGTAAATGGGAAGTAAGAAGGACGCATCCTTATTTTTGTCTGCTCTCCAAACATTTCTTTGGCAAACAATAAAATTGCCTGTTTCAAATCTGCAAAAGAGACATTCTTATCTATATACAAACCCTCAACCTGGTGGAAAATACAGTGGGCTCTGGCAGATATGGCTTCATTTCTGAAAACTCTACCGGGACATACAATTCTTATTGGCAAATCCATCTTCTCCATACTTCTCACCTGAACAGAACTTGTGTGAGTTCTAAGAAGTATTGGATTATCACCCGCAGAGATAAAGAAGGTATCCTGCATATCTCTTGCAGGGTGCTCAGGTGGAAAATTCAATGCACCAAACACATGCCAGTCATCTTCAATCTCCGGACCCTCTGCTACAGCATATCCAAATTTACCAAATATAGATAATATCTCCTCTCTTGTAATTGAGATAGGGTGTCTTGTACCTAAATCAAATTTATCGCCTGGTTTTGTAAAGTCAAAAGACGGGCCATCTGACTGTGCAGAATTCTCCATTGCCTCTCTAAGTTCCTCTATCTTTTCTGCCGCCTTTGTTTTAAGGACATTCAACAATTGGCCAAACTCTCTTTTCTGCTCAGCAGGAACACTTCTAAAATCCTCAAAAAGCTTTGTTACAGAACCTTTTTTACCCAACAATCTAACTCTGATTTCTTCTACTTCCTGCAACTTTTGAGCCTTTAACTGCGAAATTTCCTGCAATAACTCTTCTATTTTCTGTCTCATAATAAATTATTTGGAGTGCAAATGTAAATATAAAAAAAGAAAGTTTGTAAAAAATTTTACAATGGTTTACGGCTAACAGGCATTGTCATACATCTTGCTCCGCCTCCACCTCTTGGCAATTCGCTTCCCTCTATTGTTATAACGCATCTGTCATAATCATTTGCGTCTTTAATGCCATTTATAATATCCCATGCAGCAATTACCTCAAAACCAGCATTATTAAGTTCATTAAGAGTATAAACATTTCTGGCATATGACAGCACTTTTCCTGGAGCAATTGCAAAGAAATTTGCTCCACTATGCCATTGTTCCCTCTCCTGGTTCCAAACATCATCCTTTCCACCACACACAATAGGATCCAACGGCATTCCCAAACCCTTTAGTGCCATAAGCAGATTAGGTACAGATCTTATTTTTGAAACTCTCCCATTATCTATTGTTATATGAACTGTCTGATATTGGTTATCACCCAAAATCAATGGTTCATATACCATACACTTATCTCTGTCAAGCATAGTAAACACCATATCAAGGTGTATAAAAGATTCCGGTTGAGAAGGCAATTGCTGCACTATAACATGCTTTCTCCCTTTATGATTATCCTTACACAATCTGTTCACAAGCATATCAATTCCATGAGTGCTTGTTCTGGAGCCATTACCAATCAACAGAATATCATCCCTGGCAATTAAGATATCTCCTCCCTCCATATATATATCTTCATTACCCGGATTAAAGTCATAGGCATTTATTATTCCGCAATCAAATGCTCCAGACCATTTGAAAATTGCCTCCATAATAATGGATTCCCTCATCCTTACCCTATTTGCCATTCTGCATATTAAGGCATTGTTTCCAATTGTTACAGAAGCATCTCGTGTAAAATAGAAGTTATACAACGGGTAAAGTGCATAATACTCATCATTAAGATACGCAGTAAGACTGTTAATTTTTGCAGGGACACCCTCAATAAGGGATTTTGCCAGAGTTGCAGAATCCATTGCCATAAGATCATCAAAATAATCTGTCACATGCTCCGCAATACATATACGCCCAACCAACACTTCCTTATGCCTGTAATCTCTCAGACTTTTTTCAAGCAAATCCATAACCTGATAAGTCTTTGTATACTTGCCAAGTACCCCAAGGAGTTGGATATACTCCTTTTGAGCAATGGACAAATTGAGAATATCGCTATATAAGGCCCTTTGAGCTGTACCAGGTGTCATATTCTCCACTTCCGCTCCGGGAGAGTGCAGAATCACTCCATTAAGTTGTCCTATTTCGCTTTGTATATCTAACTTTAGTATATTTTCCATATTTATTGATATTCAGACAATTCATTTATTGCCAGATCTGTAATTACATTCTTGAATTCAACAGAATTCCTTGGGCATACAAGCAATACATCATCTGTTGAAACAACCATATAGTTCTCCAGCCCTTTAACTACCACCAGTTTCCCCTTTTCTTTTGAAACTACTATACAATTCCTGGTTTTTGGCAACATACTCTTTTCTACATCTACCATATTCCCTTGCTCATCTTTTTCATTTCTGTCGTATAAAGAATCCCAAGTTCCCAAGTCACTCCATCCAAATGATGCTGAAACAACCCAGCTTCTTTCTGTTTTCTCCATTACTGCATAATCTATTGATATGCCATTACATCCTTCGTATATCCCTTTTATGAAATTATTTTCGTCGGGAGTATAATAGAACGGAGTCCCATCTTTAAACTGGTTTGCTATATCTGGTATATATTTTTCCAATTCTTGTGCTATAGTTTTTACGTTCCACACAAAAATGCCAGAATTCCAGCAGAACTCTCCACTCTCTACAAGAATTTTTGCCAACTCAAGATTAGGTTTTTCTGTAAAGGTTTTAACCTTATGGGCTATCATATCTCCTACTTGCTTTGATTCA
Source organism: uncultured Bacteroidales bacterium (assembly GCA_937906795.1). Classification (GTDB taxonomy): domain Bacteria; phylum Bacteroidota; class Bacteroidia; order Bacteroidales; family UBA932; genus Egerieousia. The sequence goes on from CALCUQ010000298.1 coordinate 3,087, forward strand.
AGTTTGTTCGCCTGAATATAGCCATAACCTGTCTCTGGTCTGGTTGGTTTGATTCCAATGGTTACCAAATCGTTATTGCATTTTGCATAATCCAAAGCATTATCTATTGTAGAAAGAAATATCTGTTCATCAAGAATAAGATGGTCAGAAGGGGCAACTACCACAGAAGCATCAGGATTCTTTTTGAGCAATTTATATGTAGCATACGCTATACAAGGTGCTGTATTTCTTTTATGCGGCTCAAGCAGAATATTTTCATCCAACATTTGAGGAAGTTGTTCCTTAATAAGATCATAATAATTTTCTGCTGTTACAACCATTATGTTTTCTACCGGAACTATTTTTGCAAACCTGTTGAATGTCTGCTGTATAAATGTGCTCCCAACTCCAAGAATATCCAAAAACTGCTTTGGTTTTGAATTCCTGCTTACAGGCCAGAATCTGCTGCCTACACCGCCGGCCATAATAACACAATACTTGTTCTTATCCATCATTCCTCCTTTTTACCAATTTGGTTCAAAAGCATTCTGTATATAATTAAGTTTATAAAAATCCCCATTGAATATTATACATATCACATCAAACGCCACCTCCAATGAGGTTAAATCAAATTTCTTGCCATCTGCATCAATATAACCCCTAGAGACCATTTTACCTGCCGCTTTTATTATATTCCTCTGTTTTTTTCTGTTCACATTCTGCAAAGGCAATGCAATAAATGGATATGACCTGCTTTTAACCTCAACAAACCGTATAAAATTTTTATCCTTAAAAATCAAATCCACCTCTTTATGGGATACTCTTGCATTTCTGCAAATAAATGTCATCCCTTTTGACAATAGAAATTCCAAAGCAATATCTTCCCCTCTCCTACCTAAATCCATGCCCTCATCCATATTAACCAAAATCCCTCCAAAAAGTTATATTCTACACTTAGCAAGTTAATAAAAAATCATCAAACTTTCACAACAATTGTTCAACAATTATTATATTTGTATGATACACGTAAAAAACAACTAAAAAATATATACTATGTCATATACTTTCACAGACAGACATATAGGTCCTTCTAACAAGGAGATTAATCTAATGCTTGAAACTCTTAATGTTGAATCATTAGATGACCTAACAAAACAAACTGTACCTGCAGACATTTTATTGGATAAAGAGCTGGCTCTTGCCCCTGCAGTTTCAGAGAGCCAATATCTTGCAAACCTTAAGAATCTTGTATCCAAGAACAAGAATTTCCGCAGCCTTATTGGTATGGGAAATTACGGTACCGGCGTACTTCCTGTAATTGTAAGAAATATTTTTGAGAATCCATGCTGGTATACATCATACACTCCTTACCAGGCAGAGATAAGCCAGGGCAGACTGGAGGCTCTTTTCATTTTCCAGACAATGATTAGCTCACTTACCGGTTTTTCTCTTTCAAACTGCTCTATGCTGGACGACGCTCAAGCAGCAGGTGAGGCTATGAGAATGATGTACGAGGTAAGACCAAAAGATGCTGTAAAAGCAGGAAAGAATGTAGTTTTTGTAGATGAGAATATTTTCCCTCAAGTTCTTTCTGTTTTAAAAACCCGTGCAGCCGGTTTGGGAATTGAGATTGTTGTAGGAGACTATAAAACTACCCAATTGCCAGAGAAATGCTACGGTGCAATTCTACAATATCCAGCAGCCAACGGAGAGGTTAGAGACTACTCAGAATTCTGCAATAAAGTTCACGCATGCGGTGGTTTGGTAACTGCATATTGCGATTTATTATCATTGGCAGTTCTTAAAGAGCCTGCAGCATGGGGAGCAGATTGCGCTGTTGGATCTACACAAAGATTTGGTCTTCCTATGGGATTTGGCGGCCCAACAGCCGGCTTTATGGCAACTAAAGATGCATACAAGAGAAATATCCCTGGCAGAATAATTGGCCTTTCTGTAGACAGATTGGGAAATAAAGGCTTCCGTCTTGCACTACAGACCAGAGAGCAACACATAAAAAGAGAGAAAGCAACCTCCAATGTTTGTACAGCAACAGCCCTTATGGCAACAATGAGTGGAATGTATGCCGTATATCACGGACCGGAAGGAATTAAATCAATTGCTCAAAAGACCTCACACTATGCCCACGCCGTTGCACATTTCCTAAAAGAGAAAGGATATAAACTTGCCACAGAAAACTTCTTTGACACAATTGAAATAGTTGGCACAGATGCAGAAAAAGTTAAAGTTGCCGCACTTGCAAACGGCTACAACTTCTATTATCCTGCTCCCGACAAAGTTAGAATCTCTTTTGATGAGCTTACAACATGCAAGGAGGCAATGACAATTCTTGCGATGTTCAGTGCGCAACCAAGTTGCTGTCCTGGAGGAGTTCCTCAAAACTCATTTATGGCAAGAGAGAGTACAATTTTAACAGAAGAGGTATTCAACTCTCACCATAACGAGACCGATATGATGAGATTCATCAAGAAACTTGAGCGAAAAGATATCTCACTTGCACACTCAATGATTCCTCTTGGTTCATGTACAATGAAACTTAATGCAGCAGTGGAGATGCTACCATTAAGTTGGAGTGAACTTACAAATGTGCATCCTTTACAACCAAAAGATCAGGTAGAAGGATATATGCAACTAATTGGAGAGTTAGAACATGACCTTGCTGTAATAACAGGATTTGATGCCTGTTCATTGCAACCTAATTCTGGAGCAGCGGGAGAGTACGCAGGTCTTAAAACAATAAAAGGATACTTGAACGCCAATGGTGGTGCAGACAGAAACATTATGATTATTCCAACTTCTGCCCATGGAACAAACCCTGCATCAGCAGCTATGGCAGGCTTTAAGATTGTGCTTG
>CALCUQ010000299.1 GCA_937906795.1 uncultured Bacteroidales bacterium
AAGTGAGCTCATAGATGATTACAACAGTTCATTAAAAACAGATTCTACAGTTATTGGCAATATGGAAGCCAAGGAGTTGATGAAGCTTATAATGCAGATGCCTGCCGGGTTCAGAACAGTTTTTAATATGTATGCAATTGAGGGATATTCTCATGAGGAGATAGCCAAAGAACTTAATATAACTACCGGAGGGAGCAGATCACAACTTAGCAGGGCAAGAATCTGGTTGCAGGAAAAGATAAAGAGTAATAAATATTAGTATGGACAGTAAAATAGATAAAATGCTTAAAGAGGCTCTATATGATATGGAGCATCCTGTAGATGATGCTCTATGGGGTAGAATTGAGCATTCTGTCAGAATGAAAAAGATAAGGCGTATTATTTATTACACTTCATCTGTAGCAGCGGCAATTTTACTTGCATTGTTTCTTGCATTAGGTTGGTCAGAAGGTGAATCCGTTATATCGCAAGCAGAAGTTGTAAATCAGATAGCAGATGCACAGGCAGATACAAAGGAGGCTGCAAAAGTGCCAGTGGAGGAGCCAGTGGAGGAGCCAACAAAAGCGGCTATAGAAACAGATACAAAAGTATATTCAAAAGTAGATACAAAAGAAAAATATCAGACAAATGTTGTATCAAATGTATCGCCGCAAGCAAAGGATGTTGCTTTGCAGACAAAACAGGTTGAAACATTAGTTGCAGATGCTAGCGTAACAGAGCATCAGCAGTTACAACAAGAACAGACTGTTGAGCCGGTGGAGGAAGATCAAGTTGAGATTTACAATATTGCAGATGAGCCTGAATATAAAGTAAAAAAGAAAGCCCGCAGTTTTGCAGTATCGTCTAATGTTTCTACAGGGCGGGGCAATATTAATGCAAACAATAATTATAGGGCTCCGTTGGGACTTAATGGAAGTGGAGGTGCTGTTGAATTGGAGCAGGTATCAGATATCCAATATTCCCTTCCTCTAAATCTTGGTGTACAGGTACAATTCCCAATAAGAGGATTTATCTCTGCCGGTGTTGGTCTTAATTATTCTATGCTTGTAAGCAAATATGATGCACTGCTTAACAAACAAATGGTTAATGTTAAGCAGACTCTACATTATATGGGTATTCCGGCAAATCTGTATTTCAGATTCATAGAAAAAAGCAATTTTAATTTCTATGGTAATGTGGGAGTTGCTCTTGAGTGGGGGCTGGGATCTACATATAAAGTTGAAAGCTATGACTTTAAGAGAACATACAATGAGTCTGTAAAAGGGATGTTGTTCTCGGCTAATGCAGGTCTTGGCGTTGAATATATATTTGCCAATGTGTTTGGCCTTTACCTGGAGCCAAATGTAGTATACTATCCAAATTCAAAAATCAAGAGATCTATAAGAACAGACCAACCTCTACAGATTAGAGCAGAGATTGGTTGTAGATTCCATTTCTAAAACAGGTAATCCATTTTAGGAAATTTCAATTGTACGTTGCAGATTTTCATTTACTGTAATGTGTACATTTATGCAGTCTTCTGGAAGAACTTCCAGAATTTTTTCTGGCCATTCTATAAGGCACAGCCCTTGTCCGTTAAAGTATTCATCTATTCCTATATCGTAGGCTTCTTCAATTTTGTTTATTCTGTAGAAGTCAAAATGATAAATTGGGAATCCTTTTGCGGCTTTATATTCATTCACTATGGTAAATGTAGGGCTGCTTACAAGATCATCTACACCAAGAACAGAACAGATTGCCCTTATGAATGTAGTTTTTCCTGCACCCATATTTCCATAAAAAGCAAAAATATTGCTGCTCAGATCAGAGGAGGAGATATAATCAACAAACTCCTTTGCTGCAGCTTCTATGTTGTCAATATTATCTATTGATATTCTCTTTAACATGGTTTTTAAATGAATCTCTTAAGTTGTTTTGCCATATTGGATGCAAATACAAAATCGTTCAATTCTTTGCAGTCAGATTTAAGAATCTGGTCTTTACTTCCTTCCCATAGTTTGTTCCCTTTGTATATAAATCCAATCTTGTCTCCAATCTCCATAACGGAGTTCATATCGTGGGTATTCACAATGGTTGTAATTTTATACTCCTGGGTAATTTCCTGAATAAGTCTGTCAATTACAATAGAAGTTGTAGGGTCAAGGCCAGAGTTAGGTTCATCGCAGAACAGATATTTTGGATTAAGGGCAATTGCTCTTGCTATACCTACTCTCTTTTGCATTCCTCCACTAAGCTCAGATGGAAGCTTTTTGTTTGCATTTTCAAGATTTACCCTCTTAAGGCAGAAATTAGCTCTTTCCAGCATTTGCTCTTTACTCCAATCTGTAAAGAATTCCATCGGGAACATGATATTTTCCTCTACAGTGGCAAAATCAAATAATGCACTACCCTGGAAAAGCATACCCATCTCTTTTCTGAGTTCTTTTTTCTGCTTGTCGGTCATAGCAGTAAATTCCTGGTTACCATACCATATTTTGCCGCTTGTTGGAGTGTGCAGTCCTACAAGGTTCTTTAAAAGTACTGTTTTGCCAGATCCGCTTGCTCCAATAATAAGAGAGCATTCTCCTGGTTTGTATTCAATGGAGATATCACTTAAAACAGGTCTGCCGTCAAATTCTTTATATAGATTTTCTACCTTAATCATACTATAACATTATTTGGGTAATTGCTAAATTGAATACCAGAATAAGTCCGCTGCTAATTACAATAGCCTTTGTACTTGAACGGCCTACACCCAGCGAGCCACCTTTTGCATAATATCCGTAATAAGAAGAAACAGATGTTATAATATATCCAAAGATTGCCATTTTTGTCATACTGTAGTAAACATACAGTGGCTTAAATGCAAACTGTACACCTTCCAGATATTGTGACATTGTTACAATACCTGTCATATATACTATTACATATCCACCTGCCAGTCCAAGCATAAAGCTGAACAACATTACAAAAGGGCTTAGTGTTGTAGCAGATGCAATTTTAGGAAGAATAAGGTAATTAGCAGAGTTTACTCCCATTATATCCATTGCATCTATCTGCTCTGTTATTCGCATACTGCCTATTTCAGAAGCAATGTTTGATCCAATCTTGCCTGCCAGAATAAGAGCTACCATTGTAGAACAGAACTCAAGTACAAGACACTCCCTTGCCATATATCCAACATACATTTTAGGGATAAATGGACTTTCCATATTGTTTGCTGTCTGAATCACTATAACTGCACCAATAAATATAGATATAATGCTAACTATTGGCAGTGAGTCAATAATAAGTTTATATGCCTCAATTATATATTGTCTGAAAAAGATACTCCATTTTTCAGGCTTCTCAAAAACCTTTCTCATTAGGAGGAAGTACTCGCCTATAAATTGAAATGTTTTTTTCATACTGTTAAAATCCTGTTGTTAAAATTCTTTGCAAGATAGTTATAATTTGTTGATATCTCTTTAATATTTCTGCTTTTAGGCCAAATTTAGCCAAAACATAATGGGAATAAGATAATTTTGTTTTTTTGTCAGGCAAAGAAATTTTTAGCAAGGTATATTTGAAATAAAAATGCTTTGTAAAGTTTTTTGTGCTTGTTGCAGGGGGCTGGATGTGTCTACAGTTACAGTTGAGGTTGATGTTTCTGATGGTATAAACTTCTTTATGGTTGGTCTTGCAGACAATGCTGTAAAAGAGAGCCAACAGAGAATAGGAAGTGCTATTTCAAAATTCGGATATAGAATACCGGGCAAGAAAATAATTATAAATTTAGCTCCTGCAAATATCAGAAAGGAGGGAACAGCTTATGATCTGGCCATAGCAATTGCAATAATTTCAGCCTCAGGTCAAGCTTCATTTGAGTCCCTTGATGATTTCCTCATTATGGGAGAGCTGGCTCTGGATGGCTCTTTGCGTCCAATATCCGGAGCTTTACCAATTATATTACATGCTAAAGAGTGTGGCTATAAAGGGTGCATTCTCCCACTTGAATCTGCTATTGAGGGGGCAGAGATAGAGGGGATTATTGTTTTTGGAGCAAAAAATTTCAAAGAGGTAATTGATATACTTGATGATCCGTCATTGTCTGCCGATAAAATTGTAACACCCATAATTGATATGACACCATATGGCAGAGAGTTTGATTTTGCAGATGTGTTGGGGCAGGAAAGTGCAAAGAAAGGGCTGGAGGTGGCAGCAGCAGGAGGGCATAATGTTATAATGATAGGAAGTCCCGGATCTGGCAAAACCTTTATGGCCAAGTGTTTGCCTTCCATTTTGCCAAAAATGTGTGCAGAGGAATCACTTCAAACAAGCAAAATTTATTCTGTGGCATCCATGCTCGATGCCAGGGGAGGCCTAATGAGGACAAGACCTTTCAGGCAGCCGCACCACACATCAACTGTGCAATCTCTTGCTGGGTCGTTGGGAATGCCTGGAGAGGTCTCTTTGGCGCATAATGGAGTTTTATTCGCCGACGAACTTGCTGAATTTTCCCGTTCATCGCTGGAGCTGCTAAGGCAACCTCTGGAAGATAGACAGATACAAATATGCAGAGCAAAAGTAAGGGTTTGTTATCCGGCATCGTTTATGTTTGTTGCGGCAATGAATCCTTGTCCATGCGGATACTATAACCACAGTGGAAAGGTTTGTAACTGCAGTGTGTCGGCAATACTCAAATATAGAAGTAAATTGTCGGGACCATTAATGGACAGAATAGATATCCAGTTGCAGATTTCCCCGGTTAGTGCAAATGAGATTGTGGGAGAAAGTGGAAAGAAAGGAGAGAGTAGTGAGCAGATTGCCAGGAGAGTAAAGAG
>CALCUQ010000300.1 GCA_937906795.1 uncultured Bacteroidales bacterium
GTATGCAACACCAGCAGAAATATTATTTTCAGCATAACGCATGAATGTAAATGACTCAGGACAAGAAGGCACCATTGCATCAACATTATCTACACCATAAGTAGAATAATATTCAGCCAAACCTGTTCTATATCCATAATAATTTCCAGGAACAAAGCCAAATGGATTTTCTACAGTTCTCACATTACCGCCAAAAGATGCAAAGTGGGTCATCCATTTGAACTTAAGAACGTTCTCTGCAAACTGTTTTCCTTGCTCAGTAACATTGTAGGATTCATACAAATCTGTAGCAACATTTGTTCCGGAAACCAAAATATTGCCACCGTTGTTACAATACTCAGTTATAGCAGACTTTAAAGCATCTGGGAAAACCTCATATTTTACAGGAGCATCATCTCTACCAACTTTTGTTTGCGCCTGTTTACCCATTATCATATCTACAACCTTAAAGTCATTCATATTTACTTTACCAGCCATAACAGCACCTGTAGAAGCAGAAACAAAACTATAGCCACACTTCATTAATGCCAAACCATGTACAGCTGCATAATTGAAAGTATTACCAGGAATACACTTGTCCTCATAATTTGCATGCGATGCACCAAATCCTGCAGCATCATCATCTCTCCAAGGGAGTTCTCTTCTGAATTCATATTGTTTTCCAATAAATGAAGCATCATTTATATATGGAACACCGTTATCTTTATCATTAAAGAAGCCTGCAAATGTAGAATCTATCTTTGGATATACAGCTGGTGCAGATACTCTGTTGAAACCATTCACAACCAATGCCATCTTATTTTCTACTCCCGACACAACTCCAACAGAAAGTTCCTCTGATGGGAATGAAGCACCTCCTTCATTTAATGCAACAACTTTAAAACTGTATACAATATCATTCTCTATACTCAATAAAGCAGTTGTATCATTAACTACAATACCATTGTCAAAACCTTTATTACCTTTTCTTGTATATACTACATAAGATTTTGCTTTTGCTGTTGGCTCAAGTAAATCTTCAGTTGGACTCCAAGACAATCTCACTTTGCCATTTTCCATAACTGCAGCAAAATTGTGGACAGGAAGCGGTTGAATTGTATACGAACCGCCATTTTCTTTACTCAAGAATTTAACCATTCCCTTGTAAATGGCTCTACTAACAACAAATCTGAAACTTGGATCAAGACCATACCTCATATCTGCAAAATTCTGGTGAGAAAGCAACTCCAATAACATTGCAGGAACATTAGGTGTTCTGGATTCAGCATACGAACGGTCCCATAAACCTCTTCTGCTCCAATTTTTATTATATATAGCTCTGATATCATCAACTATTTGAGTTTGTACTATATCTGTATACTCTCTATTTGCCAATCTGCTCTTACCGGTTGGGAATTTATCTGAGCCATTTGAGTATCTTGTATAAATTGCAAGTGTTCCCACAATAGAATCATCAAGGAATGTACCTGCATCAGTATGGAATGCAAAAGACAAATCTACTGGAATATTCAATCCTTTATAGTTTGGATTTACTTTTGAACCGCCACTAATGGTATTTACCCATCTGCCTCTACTCATATAGTCATCTGTATAGTCATTCTTATTGTTTGTATATGAGTAGACAGTATCAGCAAAACCTGCCCATTGCAACCAGTATCTTGCACCTTCGGTAAATCTTGGATAATTACTTACTTTAGGGTCAATCTTGAATGTTTGGTTGTCGGGATGAGGATTTCTTGCAATATTACCCATACCGCCACCAAATTTTACACCGTCTGCAGTTACTACAACTCCTTCTTTATCTGTTAGATTTGTAAGATAAACACCTTGTTCTCTTGAATCTGAAGAAGAGTATGAGAATGGGAAAGTACCCAAATAAATCCAGGTACCACCACCCATTTGCTGATTTACTTTAAACTGACACGAGCCACCATTATATTTTACTGTATAATATGCAGCATCAGTACTATTAGGAAGTGTTTTATATGACACATAAACAGCCATATCAACATGACGTGAAACGATAAATTCAGGAGTCCATTTTGCTGTACTTTCTACAGGTGATGATTTTTTCTTCTTTACAACACCTTCTACCTCTCTGTATGTACCCATAGTAAATGGG
>CALCUQ010000301.1 GCA_937906795.1 uncultured Bacteroidales bacterium
TGCAATCCTTGAGATACGCGGCGGCACAGGCGGTGACGAAGCTGCAATCTTTGCAGGAGACCTGTTCCGCATGTACAGCAAATTTGCAGAAAAGAAAGGTTGGCGCATCGAGGTGACCAGCCAGTCGGAAGGTACTTCCGGCGGATTCAAGGAATTGATCTGCAAAGTGAGCGGCAGTGGTGTTTATGGGGTGTTGAAATACGAGAGTGGGGTTCACCGTGTCCAACGGGTGCCTCAGACCGAAACACAAGGCCGGGTACATACTTCGGCTGCTTCCGTGGCTGTATTGCCGGAGGCCGACGAGTTTGACGTGGAACTGAACATGAACGATATCCGTAAAGATACATTCTGTTCATCCGGTCCTGGCGGACAGTCTGTGAACACAACGTATTCCGCCATCCGTCTGACCCACATCCCTACCGGTATCGTGGTACAATGCCAGGATGAAAAATCCCAGTTGAAGAACTTTGACAAGGCTTTGTCAGAATTGCGTACCCGTCTTTACAACATGGAGTACGAAAAATACCTCAACGAAATCTCAGCAAAACGGAAAACCATGGTTTCTACCGGTGACCGTTCTGCAAAGATCCGTACATACAACTATCCTCAGAGCCGTGTTACCGACCACCGTATAAACTGGACAATGTACAACCTTCCGGTGTTTATGGATGGTGCAATCCAGGAGGTCATTGACCAGCTGCAGATTTCGGAGAATGCAGAGAGACTCAAGGAGAGTGAGACAGAGTAGCCTCGAGATCCTGGCGTTTGTGTTTGTTCTCCAACCTATATTTGTTGCTATGCTGAACTTTGTGCAAGAAATGCCCACAGATTGCGCAAAGATTCAAAAGATATTCATGTTTGCGCAAAAATAGGCCCGAAACTGCACAATGTTAGGCATACTGCGCAAGATTGTGCAGAAAAGCAATGAATCCTGCACAATCTTTATGTAATGTATTTGTCTTTATCTTTATCTCAGATAGTAATCTACGCTGGTTACAACACGTACATTCTTTATGTATGGGGTGTTGCTGTCGCGGTTGGTTACCGTAAACTGGCCCTGGGATGCTTTCTTTATTTTGCTAAGGCGGCTTTTGGAGTCTTCTGCAAATTTCTGGGCTACCTGGCGAGCGTTGGCGGTGGCAACATAAATGATGCCGTTTTGATTTTTAGGACAGCGAGGCTTTAAAATTCGTATATTTGGCAAATCTGGAAATGAATAACCGTAAATAATCTGATAATATGAAAGCTAAGATTCTGATTGTAGCAGCGTTGTTCCTTTCTGTTGTCGCTTTTGCACAACAGCCGCGCGCTGAGTATCCACGTCCGCAATTTGAGAGGGCAGACTGGATGAATTTGAATGGAGAATGGAGTTTTACCCTTGATTTGGCTGATACAGGCCACGAAAGGGATTTTGTCAACAGCAAAGGTTTTGATGGAAAGATCATTGTCCCTTTTGCTCCGGAGAGCAAATTGTCGGGAATAGAGCATAAAGAATTCATAAATGCAGTGTGGTATCAACGTATAATTCAGATTCCTGCCCAGTGGAAGGGCAAGAATGTGAAGCTGAATTTTGGTGCAGTGTTCTATGAATCAGAAATTTTCATTGACGGCAAGTTTGTGGGACGCCATTATGGCGGATCGGATTCGTTCTCATTTGACATTACAGAGTTTGTGGCAGACGGTAAAGAGCATAACCTTGTGGTTCATGCAGAGAGTGATTTGAGGTCTGAGGATTTGCCATCGGGAAAACAGTCACATAAACTATATTCTCATGTTTGTATGTATACCCGTACTACAGGTATCTGGCAGACTGTATGGATGGAGGCGGTGAATCCTTGCGGCCTTGAGAGGGTACAGGTATTTACAGATATTGACCAGAACCAGATTGTGGTTACCCCTACTTTCTACAATTTGGTCAATGGTAACCGATTTTGCATTAGTGTAAAGGATGGCGGTAAAGTGGTGGCCAAGGCAGATGTGGTTGCTTCGCAGGGTATCCCGGTGGTTGTTCCTTTAAAGAAACCAAAACTTTGGAGCCCTGAATCACCGTTCCTGTATGATGTGGTTTATGAGGTTAAGGATGCTTCTGGTAATGTGCTTGACAAAGTAGATGCATATGTGGGCATGCGCAAGATTCACATAGACGGTACTCAAATTTATCTCAATAACAAGCCATACTACCAGCGCCTTGTCCTTGACCAGGGTTTTTATCCCGACGGAGTATGGACAGCCCCTTCTGATGAGGCATTGAGGGGAGACATTGAGATGTCCATGGCAGCCGGATTCAACGGAGCACGCCTTCACCAGAAAGTGTTTGAGGAGCGTTTCTACTATTGGGCAGACAAATTGGGTTACCTTGTATGGGGAGAAATGGCCTCTTGGGGCAAGAATTCAAGTTCAGTGGCGGCAGCACGCAATTTTATCTCCGAGTGGACAAATGTAGTGGTGCGGGACCGCAACCATCCGGCACTTGTAACCTGGACACCGTTCAATGAGGAGTGGGAGGCAACAACCAACCAGATGGGACGTTTCCTTACAGATGTGTATGAACTTACCCGTAAGCTGGACCCTTCACGTCCTGTAAATACCGTGAGCGGTGGTTTGTATGTGATTTCTGATTTCTGTACAACCCACAGCTACCAGCAGGATGGGGAGAAATTGCACAAAATGTTGTTTGACGGGGAGAAATTCTATCAGCCACAGGCACCGGGCAAAATAAATGCAAACACTTTGGACCATCTGTATTATGATGGTAAAGTCCCTTATATAATTGATGAGTTCGGCGGTATCAAATGTGCGGAGGCAAACCCTTCAAAAGAGAATGCTTGGGGTTATGGTGATGCTGCAATTACTAAAGAGGATTTCTATAAACGCCTGGAGTCACAGGTTAAGGCAATTGTAAGCCACAGCGACAAGATTTGCGGATTCTGCTATACCCAGCTTACTGATGTTGAGCAGGAGCAGAACGGTATCTATTATTTCAACCGTAAAGCCAAATACGATATGGAGCGTGTGCGCAAGATATTCCAGATGGCATTGCCACAGACAAAATAATTTGGGAAACTATAAAATTTGACATGATGGACATTAAACTTATACGTGACAAATTTGCAGAGCATTTTGCAACTGAAGGTGAACTTTATACATCACCTGGCAGAATCAACCTTATTGGTGAGCATACAGATTATAATGGCGGTTTTGTATTTCCAGGTGCCATTGACAAGGCAATGGTAGCTGAGATAAAACCGAACGGTACTGAGAAGATACGTGCATATTCCGTAGACTTGCAGGATTATGCTGAGTTCGGGCTTAATGAAGAGGACAAGCCTGCTGCATCGTGGGCATGCTATATTTTTGGAGTGGCTCGTGAGATACTCAAACGTGGTGGCGTTGTAAAAGGTTTTGATACAGCATTTGCAGGTGATGTTCCCCTTGGAGCAGGCATGTCATCTTCTGCAGCATTGGAATCCACTTATGCATTTGCACTTAACCATATTTTCAATGAGGACAAGATAGACAAGTTTGAACTTGCCCGCATAGGACAGTCTACAGAGCATAATTACTGTGGCGTGAAATGTGGAATTATGGACCAGTTTGCATCAGTTTTTGGGAAAAAGGGAAATTTGATGCGTCTGGATTGTCTCTCTATGGATTTTGAGTACTTCCCGTTTGATCCGGAAAAATTCGGATACCGTCTTGTGTTGCTTGATTCTGTAGTAAAACATGAACTTGTTGGTTCTCCTTACAACAGACGCCGTGAGTCTTGTGAGAGGGTTGCTGCAATGTTGGGTCAGGAGACTTTGCGCGGTGCAACTATGGAGAAACTGGATGCCATAAAGGATAAAATTTCAGATGAGGATTATATGCGTGCCCGCTATGTGATTGGTGAGGAGAAACGTGTATTGGATGTTTGTGCCGCTTTGGAGGCAGGTGACCTTGAGACTGTAGGTGAGCGTATGTACCAGACCCATTGGGGTATGTCAAAAGATTATGAGGTGAGCTGTGAGGAGCTTGACCTTTTGGCCACTATAGCAAAAGAGTGCGGTGTTACCGGTTCCCGCATTATGGGAGGCGGATTTGGAGGCTGTACCATCAACCTTGTAAAGAGCGGCCTGTATGATGCATTCATTGCAACAGCCAAAGAGAAATTCTGCGCTGCGTACGGCCACGAACCTAAAGTTTACGATGTGGTAATCTCTGATGGAGCCCGTAAACTTGAAATCTGAGATAAAATAAATTTGGAGATGTTATGAAAAAATTGGCAATTATGGCTTTAGCTTGTACACTTATGGCATCGTGCGGAAAGAGTGATGCCCCTGTCCTTTTTCCACAGGAAAATTTCCAGACTACAGTAGACGGTAAGGAGGTATCAATATATACACTCAAAGCTGGTGACATTACAATGCAGGTAACCAACTTTGGAGCACGTGTAGTTTCATTGTGGACCCCCGACAGAGATGGTAAATTTGATGATATTGTATTGGGATACAATAATATAGATAATTATGTAAACAATCCTGGTGAGCGTTTTCTTGGAGCTGTTGTAGGTCCTTATGCAAACAGGATTGCGAACGGTACATACACCATAGGGGAAGAGGTGTACAATTTCCCTCAGAACAATAACGGTCAGACACTTCACGGAGGCCTTAAAGGTCTTGATATGGTGGTTTGGGATGTTAAGGAGGCAAAGGATGATTCAATTGTTTTGTTCTATATGCGTCCCGACGGGCAGGACGGTATGCCGGGAAACCTTTCAATTACAATGACCTATACTCTTACCCCTGAAAATGAGTTTAGAGTGGATTACCTTGCTACAACAGACAAGGCTACCCATGTGAACATTTCACACCACTCATTCTTCAATCTTAAAGGAGAGGGCAATGGAACAATTGAGGATCTTGAAATGGTGATCAATGCTTCTGCCACTACACCGGTAAATGAGGTGCTTATCCCTTCCGGAGAGATTGCAGACGTTACAGGAACACCGTTTGATTTCCGTCAGCCTCATATTATTGGTGAAAGGATAAATGCAGACAATGAGCAGATTAAGTTTGGTGCAGGTTATGACCACAACTGGGTACTGGATAAGAAAGGTGAGGGAGTGGAGTTTGCAGCATCTGTTTATGAGTCCAATTCAGGCAGGTTCATGTCTGTATATACAGACCAGCCGGGTATACAGTTCTACAGCGGAAACTTCTTTGATGGAACCTCAAAAGGCAAGTATGGCAAAGAGCTCCGTTATAGGGAGTCGATAGCATTGGAGACACAGAAATTCCCGGATACACCTCATCACAGCAATTTCCCTTCTACATTGCTTAATCCTGGAGATACATATACACACACATGCGTATATAAATTTGAAGTTAAATAGTATTTGGAATATTGGTATGAACAGATTTTGCTTTGCTATAGCGGCACTCCTGAGCCTGTGTGTATTTGCAGGTAGGGCTGCCAATGACGGAGACAGGAAGAGTATGCCTCATCTTACCGTTGAAACAGTTGAAATAGGAAAAGTCTCACCACGTACCCAGCTTGCAGGTGCACAGGGTGAGAGGTATCAGCCTGAGTTTGTAATGTCACTCAATGGAAAATGGGATTTCTGGTGGAGTGAGAGTGATGCTTCCTATAAAGAAGAGTTTGTTGCTCCGGGGTATAACAGCAGCAGTTGGGACAAGATTGACGTTCCGGCTAACTGGGAGTTGAACGGCTATGGTACAGCTATTTATACCAATCATGGATATGAATTTAAACCGTCAAATCCCCAGCCACCCATTTTGCCGGAAAAGAATGCAGTTGGTGTATACAGAAAAGTGATTGATATCCCTGCCAATTGGGATGGCAGGGAGGTATATCTGAACATTGGAGGTGCCAAGAGCGGATGTTATGTATATGTAAACGGTATTTTGGTGGGCTATAATGAGGATTCAAAAAATACAGCAGAATATAACCTTACCCCGTATTTGCATAAAGGGGAAAATCTTGTAGCACTTAAGATATACCGCTGGAGTACCGGAAGTTACCTTGAGTGCCAGGATTTCTGGAGATTGAGCGGTATTGAGAGGGATGTATACGTTTTTGCCCAGCCAAAAGTGCATCTTTTTGATTATAGGATTACCCCTATAGTGGAACATCTTGCTGAGGATGGCCTTATAGGAAGCGGTTATTTTGAACTGGATGCAGTTGTAAAGAACAATTCAAAATCCAATGCAACTGTGGAGCTGTCTCTTGGAGGAGCTTTGTCGGGAGTAGAAAAAAGGAGTGTTTCCATTGCTGCTGGAGAAGAGTCTTTGCAGAGTTTCAAAATTCCGTTTGAGGGATGGAATTTGTGGAGTGCTGAAACTCCTGTACTGTACGACGGATCTATTGCATTGTCCCAGGGAGGCAATGTGAGTGAAAAAGTGGCGTTCAAGTTCGCACCAAGGAAAGTGGAGATCATTGGCAATCAGCTGCTGGTAAATGGCAAGGCCATCAAGATAAAGGGTGTGAACATACATGAGCACAACCAGTATACCGGACATGTGATAAGCCGCGAGCAGATGGAGTCAGACATTAAACTTATGAAGGCACATAACTTTAATGCAATAAGATGCAGCCACTACCCACAGCCGGCATATTTCTATGAGCTTTGCGACGAGTACGGTATATATGTATGTGATGAGGCAAATATAGAATCGCATGGTATGTACTACAATCTCCGCAAGGGCGGTACTTTGGGCAATGACCTCAGGTTCTATAATGGACATATGGCAAGAGTGAAAAATATGTACTGGCGCAACAAGAATTATACAAGCATCATTTACTGGTCTATGGGTAATGAGGCCGGTAACGGTTACAACTTCTACCAGACATTCCTGTATTTGAAAGATCTTGACAAAGTGCGTCCGGTGCAGCATGAAAGGGCTATCCTGGAGTGGAATACCGAGATTTATTGCCCGCAGTATCCAAGCGCTTTCAAACTTGCAGAGTGGGCAGCCCAGGAGACCGACAGACCATATATCCTTAGCGAGTATGCCCACGCAATGGGTAACAGTACAGGAAACTTCAAGGATTTGTGGGATGTAATTTATGCTGCAGACAATCTTCAGGGAGGTTTCATATGGGACTGGGTAGACCAAGGTATACTTCAGAAAACCAAAGATGGAAAAGAGTTCTGGGCATATGGAGGTGACTTTGGCGTGAATGCCCCAAGTGACGGAAACTTCCTGTGCAACGGTGTTATAGGTCCCGACAGGGTTCCGCATCCAGCCATGAATGAGATAAAGCACATATATCAGAACCTTTGGATTGAGCCTGACGGTAACGGTGCCTACAGGGCCATCAACAGAAACTATTTTACCGGAGTGGACCATTACAATTATGAGATAGTATCTGTTCCTGAAAAATATTCGAAAGGTGCCAAGTCAAAGGTAAT
This sequence comes from uncultured Bacteroidales bacterium, assembly GCA_937906795.1. Classification (GTDB taxonomy): domain Bacteria; phylum Bacteroidota; class Bacteroidia; order Bacteroidales; family UBA932; genus Egerieousia. Next base: position 7,412 of record CALCUQ010000301.1, read on the forward strand.
TCTACAGGGTAAAGTAAGTGTGGACATCCCTGCAGATGATACCATTACAATAAAGCTCCCTGAGTTCAAGATGCAGCAGGGATATGACTACTACGTGAATTTCTCAGGGGAGCAAAGCTGGAACCAGTATCCTCTGGGAGACAATGCAGTTCCTCAGGTTGCATCTGTTTCAAAAAAGGCAAAGGTGGAATTTGAGGTTGATGCTGAGTGTGGACTTATTGGAAAATATGCGGTGAATGGAGTTGATTATTTGTCGGGAGACTTTGGAATAAGACCAAATTACTGGAGGGCTCCTAATGACAATGATTATGGAAACGGTGCCCCTGCAAGATGGCAGGCCTGGAAGGTTTATGGCAAGGAGAACAAACCTGCTGAGGTTACTGACAAGATGGTAGACGGCAACAGGGTTGTGAAGGTTGTATATAATCTGGAGGATTTGGGTTGCAGCAATGTGGTTACTTATACCCTCGAGCCAAGCGGAGCCCTTACCGTTGAGGCGCAGGCGCATTCGTTTGTGGTGAGGAG
>CALCUQ010000302.1 GCA_937906795.1 uncultured Bacteroidales bacterium
CATCCAAATGCAGAGGTGCCCTCTTTTGAAATTGAAGGCAGGAAAATGTGTCACCCGGCTGCATGGTAGAATTGTGGGTCTCCTCCGCAATGAATCTGTTATCTCCCAGGTATCTGATTATGCAGATTCTGTCGGGAAGCCAACCAAGTTTTATGTGTGCCCCCACTGGAAGATCTTTTGTATTTACGGTATTGGCTTCAAACAGTTGCGATTCCGGAGATTCTGCACAAAGATATTTGCAGAATTCATCCCAACTGTGGTATCCTATAAATCTCGAAAGGACATTAAGGGTGCGTAAAGAAACAGAGGAGTAGTGCCGTGTGGAGTATTCCCACAGACGTTCAAGGGTGCTCTCGGAAATATGTTCCCTCAGGGTGAAAGAGATTCTGGCAGACAGAAGCAGAAAATCCCCATGTGTAGATAGGGGAAAATCTATACACTTCTCAACCTTCTCTTTAAGTCTTGCTATTTCCGGTATATCACTCTTTATATTCATAGTTCGACAAAAATAATGATTAAATTTGGGCTTGCAACAAATTCGAATATCAAGACATAAAAAGACAAATTGATGAGCCGGAATTCAGAACTGAAACCTATGGGAACTGCCATTATATATGATGGAGGGCATTCAGATCCCGTATTGTTGAAGGAAAATGCTGTCTGCAAATTATACAGAGTAAGTAAAGCGGGCAAATATTTTGTTATAAAGAGAGCAGCAGACAATTCCGGAAGAAACATTTCCCTCATAAGAAGGGAATATGAAATTGGGGCAAATCTCAGCCATCCGCACATAGCAAATATCTTCACTTACGAGACAAATACACCTGTAGGTGAAGGGATAGTAATGGAATATATTGATGGGACTCTCCTCAATGACTTTCTTGCCACCAACCCTTCCGCCCAAACCCGCAAAAGGATTGTTGCCCAACTTTTGGATGCCGTAAGGTATCTGCACATAAAAGGAGTTGTTCACAATGACCTCAAACCTGAAAACATACTCATCAGCAATAATGGTGAGAATGTTAAACTCATAGATTTTGGATTAAGCGATACAGATGCCTTTTATTTGAACAAAACCCTCGGATGCACACCGGCCTATGCATCACCGGAACTGCTGGCCCAATCTGATATAGATATAAGAAGCGACATTTATTCCCTGGGGCTACTTATAAAGGAGATATGCGGCAAAAGGTACAGGCATATTGCAGAAAAATGCTGCAAAGAAAACAGAAACCACAGGTATGAAAATGTTGAGGCCATTCAAAAAAGAATATCCCTCTTAAAGTATCTCAACATTGCAATAGCCCTAACCATAATGGCAACAGCCATCTTTATCCCGACAATTATTGGCAATATCAAAACCCAGAGGGAGAATGAACTTTTATATGAATCTGTAGAAACAAGACTGGACTCCCTATATATATCACTGGAAAACAAACTGGACACTATTCCGTACAGGGATGCGGCATTCCTGGAATTGAACAATACTATGGAGCAATTGCCTTCTATATGGCAACCGCTCCAAAATGCGTCAGAGGACAAGGAAGTGGCAAATTCTTTAATGTTGCACTACGCTACTCTGCAGAACAGGCACTATGAAAGGCTTGTTAAACTGATAGAGGCAAAACCGCTGCCTCCCATATAACTGAAAGACAAGAGAAGACAAACACAAGAAGTTTGTTAATTTCATAAATTTGCATTGGGAGTTTTGTATTCCGGCAAGCAATGGCCCACAAAAGAGGAAAAGTGTTGTTTTGAGCAAAATAATTGCTTAACTTTGTAGGACATACAAACTAACACGGAAAGTGTTTGCTTAATTCTCGTCAGTGAACCTGAGAAATTCTACTTGGTATGAGAATGAGCATACATCCTCACCTGTATCTATTCCCCAAAAGGGTTCTGATATCGGCGTGGGCTGTTGCTTATTTTAATACCACGGCAATCTCAGGGCCTACTGACTAAAATAAGTGATTGTCTCACGCTTTTCTCGTTTATTATGGTAACAATATCCTTGAGACAGGATATACATCAGGCTATGGGATTTAAAAAACTTAATAAGGAGATTGTACTTAATCTTGAGCAATAGAAACAATAGATGGAGAACCAAAAGTTAAGTTAAATATACTTTTGGATATATCTAAACTAAAAGAGAGAGTGTTTAGTTCTATTCGCTCTGGTGTGCCTAGAAAATTCAATCGACAGAATAGGTCGAAGTGCTCACATTTGTCCGTATCCCCATACTAGTTTGTGGGCTATCGCTTATTTTCTATCAAATGTTATTTCAGGGACAACCAACAAGGATGAACTAATTGGCCCACACTCCTTTTTACCGAAAACCAATCCTTGAGAGCCAACAAGGGTGTATAATTAAAAAAGTTATGAAGTTATTACTACTAACAGCAGTGTTCCTATTTGGAACGATTGGAGAGTCTTTTGCACAACGCCAAAAGATTACGGAGTCCTATTTAATGCGGACGGATATTAATAATGTCGTATTTGAGGGTAACAAGACCTATTATTACATCGTAGGAGAAGATGGCGGGCAGTTAAAGGATGGCCAATATACAATTAGTTGTCCGCAAGCAAGTTATAGTGTTAGTATTTTCCCTTACACTTATAAACTTGTCGGCTCTTATAATATGACGGCCAACCACTCCAAAGGAAAACTCAATGGAGCAATAAGTTCAAACTTCAAGATGACTGTAACCAGTTCCAATGGTCAATCAGACAATGAATACCAAACCATTACTGGTAATTTTACCAATGGTGTACCGGATGGAACATTTATAGTAAATGCAAAGAGAACCTTAATCACAAAGTTAAATGCGACTTATAAAAATGGAATTTTGGTAGGAGCCTTTTCCTGCGATGTTTTAGGGTGGGATAATCTGCCTCACAAATATAGCGGGACGCTTACTCAAAGTGGCAAATTGAATGGTACTTGGACTTATCTAGGTGGTACTATGCTCTTCCAAAATGGCGTATTG
>CALCUQ010000303.1 GCA_937906795.1 uncultured Bacteroidales bacterium
AATACCAAAGATACGCATATAACCTTTTGGTCTACCAGTCAAAGAACATCTGTTGTGAAGACGTACTGGACTAGAGTTTTTAGGTAGCTTGTCAAGAGCAGCCCAATCGCCAGCCTCTTTTAGTTGTTTACGTTTCTCTGCATATTTAGCACATAGCTTAGCGCGTTTCACCTCGCGTGCTTTCATTGATTCTTTTGCCATTCTCTATTCTCTTTAGATTGTTCGTATTATTTTTTAAAAGGCAAACCAAACTCGCGAAGAAGTGCATAAGCCTCCTCGTCTTTCTCAGTAGTGGTTACAAATGTAATCTCCATACCAAGAACTTTGGTGATTTTATCAATATCAATCTCTGGGAAAATGATTTGCTCTTTAACACCTAAAGTGTAGTTTCCTCTACCGTCCAATTTTTGGTTGATACCTTTAAAGTCTCTGATACGAGGTAGTGAAACTGCAATTAGTCTCTCTAAGAACTCATACATTTTTGTACCACGCAAAGTAACTTTAACACCAATTGGCATTCCTTTACGAAGTTTAAAGTTTGAAATATCTTTCTTAGAGTATGTTAACATAGCTTTTTGACCAGTAATGGTTGTAAGCTCTTGTTGTGCAACCTCAATAAGTTTCTTATCTTGAGTAGCTTGACCCATACCTTGGTTGATAGTAATTTTCTCCAAAGCAGGAACTTGCATTACAGTTTTATAGCCAAACTCTTTCATCAATTTGGCAACAATCTCTTCTTTATATTTCTTTTGAAGAGTAGGCACATAACCTTCTACTTTAACTTGAGCTGCAGGAGCAGCTGTTTTTGCCACTTTTGCCATTATTTGATTTCCTCCCCAGATTTTTTAGCGTAACGAACCAATTTACCTTTTTCGTTAAGTTTACGGCCAATCTTAGTAGGGCCGCCCTTAGCTGGATCTACAACTTGTAAATTAGAAATATGAATACCAGCCTCTGTCTTTACAATACCACCTTGTGGATTTTTAGCATTTGGCTTAGTATGTTTGCTAACCATGTTAAGACCCTCTACAGTTGCGCGGTTTTTATCTGTATCAACAGCTAGAACTTTTCCAGTTTTACCTTTTGAGTTACCAGCGTTTACAAATACCATATCGCCTTTCTTAATATGTAACTTCTTATTCATAATACTATTCCTTATTATTATAATACCTCTGGAGCTAAGGAAACAATTTTCATATAGTTATCGCGTAACTCTCTAGCAACTGGGCCAAAGATACGAGTTCCACGAACCTCACCTTGGTTGTTCAAAAGAACACAAGCATTCTCGTCAAATCTAATATAAGAGCCATCTGCACGACGAATCTCTTTCTTAGTACGAACTACTACAGCTTTAGAAACTGAGCCTTTCTTAGCATCAGCACCAGGGATTGCACTCTTAACAGCAACTACAATCTTGTCTCCAACACCAGCGTAGCGACGGCGAGTACCGCCCAACACACGAATACAAAGAACCTCCTTTGCACCGCTGTTATCTGCTACCATTAATCTTGATTCTTGTTGTATCATGGCTTATTTAACTTTTTCTACGATTTCTACTAATCTCCAGCATTTAGATTTACTCAACGGACGAGTCTCCATAATTCTTACAGTATCTCCCTCACTGCACTCATTTTTCTCATCGTGAGCAACAAACTTAGTGGTTTTATTTACGAACTTTCCGTAAATAGGGTGTTTCTCTTTTGTTCTAACAGCAACTACAATAGATTTCTCCATTTTGTTACTTACCACTACACCGATTCTTTCTTTACGAAGTTTTCTTTCCATGAACGACTATTTTTTGTCCTGGCTAAGTTGGCTTAACACTGTAAGCATTCTAGCGATGTTTTTCTTGCTTTTCTTAATTTGTGATGGATCCTCAAGTGGAGAGATCGCATGATTCATCTTAAGTTGATCTAGATTAGTTCTCTCACTCTCTAGACGCTCTTGCAAATCTTTAACAGATAATTCGCGTACTTCTTTAATTTTCATCTTTCTTTCTCCAATTAATTTCCAACATAATCTCTACGTACTACAAATTTTGTAGTTACAGGTAATTTTTGAGCTCCTAAGCGAAGTGCCTCTCTAGCAACCTCCATTGGAACGCCCTCAATCTCAATTAACATTCTACCTGGAGTAATAGGTGCAACGAATCCCTCTGGAGCACCTTTACCTTTACCCATACGAACCTCAGCAGGTTTTTTAGTGAATGGCTTATCAGGGAAAATTCTAATCCAAATTTTACCCTCACGTTTCATATAACGAACTACAGCCTGACGAGCAGCCTCAATCTGTTGTCCTGTCATCCAGCAGCTCTCAAGAGTCTTGATACCGAATGAACCAAAAGCCAACTGATTACCTCTCTGAGCCACACCTTTCATGCGACCTTTCTGCTGTCTTCTAAATTTGGTTTTCTTTGGTTGTAACATAACTCTTAATATAAATTATTGATTCTCAGCTATTTGGCTGTAACGGAGCCCATTTGCTGGGTTGCAAAGATACACATTTTTTTTAATATGCAAATATTTATTGAAAAATTTTACAGATTTTGGTCAAAAATTTTTAACACTCAACAATTGCATTTTCACGCAGTTACGCAAATCAAAAAAAGTTCCGCACCCTCATTTTGGACAAAATGAAAAGGTGCGGAAAACATACTTTAAATTCAGAATCTATTTCTTTGATTTTTGAATCTCTTTAGAAACATCAATAACTTTTTGCCAAACTCTCAAGAAATTTTCTCCCCAGAACAATGAAAGCTCATAAGGTGTATATCCCCTTTTTAGAAGTTCTACGGTAAGGTCTTTCATTTTTGAACAGTCCTCTAATCCAACAACACCTCCACCACCGTCAAAATCTGTTCCAAGACCAATATATTCAGGCCCCACAAGATTTTTCACATAATCAATGTGATCTGCAAGATGCTTTATTGTAACCTCCTTCTTTGGAAGATTGGACAAGAAGAATCTTCCCGATGCAAGTTGTATCACTCCCCCCTTCTCTGCAATTGCTTTAATCTCATCATCCTTAAGGTTTCTATTGTTCTGTTTGATGTTCCAAACAGAAGAGTGAGTTGCTACAATTGGAGCTTTGCTACACTCAATAAGATCCCATAAAGTTGAAGAAGATGCATGAGAGACATCTATAATAACTCCAAGCTCATTCATTCTCTCCACTACCTTATATCCAAAATCAGACAATCCACCCCAAGAATGCCCCTTGGTATATCTTGATGCATCGCATATATCATTTACATAATTATGACACAATGTAATATACCTTACACCCTCATCATAGAACTGGTTGATTCGGTCCAGATCCGTACCTATTCCATATCCGTTCTCAAGAGCAAAGACCACACATCTTTTACCCTTTTTCTTTATTTTCTTAAGATCCTGTGGAAGATAACCTATCTCAGCTTCATTGGAATTCTTTTCTACATATTTCTTGAAAAGAGCAATTTCATTCATTGCAAAATTAAAAACAGAATCTCTGCTGGAATCCCTAAGAGGTCCTTGATCCAGATATATAGCAAAGAATGCAGCATCAAGTCCACCCTCTTTCATAAGAGGAAATGTAACCTGTCCTTTTGTAACACCATAATCTCCGTCGGGATGATTAACCCAAAGGGCAGTATCATTGTGCGAGTCTAAAGAGACATACTTTTTATGCACCATACCGGCAACAACCTCTGCCTCCTGATCTGTTAAAGGCTCTCTGTTTTCTGCCTTTTTCCAAGCTTGGGAAGGATTGACCTGTTGACCACATGCACTAATGCACAATACACAAGCAACAGCACATACAACAACCTTTTTCATATATAACTATTTTACCTCTTTAACTTTTTTCTCTTTTTTTATCCACCAACCCATTTTATGAGCCAATAAGATAATTATTAGCGACAAAACAAGACATCCCAGCATCAGCTCCATACCAAAACCATTTATAAACAGCACAGGTACAAATGTTATAAGTAGAATCTCAACAGGTGCAATAGGCAGATATGCCAGCGCATAATCGTCCATTGCCTTACTCAACAATTTAGGGTCTACAATTCTTATAAGTGCAATACCCATAGCCATTGTTCCGGTCCACCAGCCCCATGCAAAGATTGATCTTTCGAACCAATATGTTTTTGACAATCTTCTTCCAAAATAGAATACAATTCCCCACACCATAACAACACCAAACACAACAAGCACAATTAGAGGCACTGCATACTTTACCACAACACCTAATTTAATGGCAGCAACACCACAAGCAACAAGGATATCTGTAAACATGCTCCCCAATCTTTGGGTTGTTTGAGTACACAAATATTCACTTGACTTGGTAGTTTCCATAAGTTTCTTGAACAAAAGACCTACAACAAATGCACAGCTGAACACAGGCAATTCCAATTTTGGATAATACCCTTTAACTCCAACACTAATTGCATATCCCGCAAACGCAATAAAGAATGCTATGGCCATATGGAAAGTATAGCACTCAATGGAGATTGAAGATGTTGTTACATCTCCCGACGACTCTCTTTTTTCTCTAGGGATAAGTCCTGTTCTAAGTTCTGTAGGCAAATCTGAGAAATCTGAAATAAATGCGGTGTGTTTGTTTCTCGCAGCCCATTTTATAAACATAAGGCCTCCAATAATAGCACACACAACACCCACAGTAGCAGTAGTCATGCCCAAACTTTGCGCCTCCTCCCAGGCAGGAGAAGCATTTGCGTATGCAGTTCCAATAGCTGCTGCTGTTCCATGACCACCATAGAAACCTGTAGAAAGCATTATACCAAACGAATCGTTCAGATTTGGCCAAATGGCTTTTAACACAAATAGCCCAAACAGGCCAGCCAAAGCCCACTGCATCAACATTCCCAATTGTGCATATGCCCACATAGGTCCTACTCTGCCTGCTATCTCCTTAGCAGAAACTTTAGGAGAAGATAATGGCAATACTCCAAACACAAGAGCAATAAGCACCGCCGCATATGTTCCTCCCTGGTCTGACAATGGCAACCATCCCAAACCGTTTGGTCCAAATGCCAAACCCAACAAACCGGCCAACAAACTAGGTGGTATAAACAATTGCTGAACAATCTTAACTTTTGCTCTAATAACCTGTCCTACCAATAAAAGGGCAGAAATAATTCTGCCCTATATAATATTCTCTTGTGATAATAGCTCAAGAACTCTCGACTCGCGCT
>CALCUQ010000304.1 GCA_937906795.1 uncultured Bacteroidales bacterium
AGTCAAACTTGCAGATCATCAAGAGCAACCCTAAGTGCGCAACATCATACGCTGTTTTTGTAGACAGCAAGACTTTCGATGCTTGTAAAGCAGAGATAATGGAGTACAAGAAAGTGTTGGAGAGTGAGGGCCTTGGTACCTATATCCTTTCAGCACAGTGGAACAAACCGGAGGAGATCAAGGCTCAGATTGAAAAATTGGCCAAATCAAAACAGACTTTGGAGGGCTTCTCATTTGTTGGCGATATTCCAATTGTAAGGGCACTTAAAGCGCAGCATATGACTACTGCACTTAAGAGAAGTGAGTATACAAACCCTAAAGAGGAGACTGCTGTAGCATCTGACCGTTACTATGATTGTGCATCATTGAAATGGAACTTTGTGGGTAAGGATACAATTAACCCTCTTCACTTCTACTATGCATTGGAGGGCGAGGGTGCGCAACATTTGTATCCTGAGTACTATTCGGCAAGAATTCTTGTTCCTGAGGAGTATGCAAAAACAGTAGGTATTGACAAATATGAGTTGATGCGCAGATTCTTCAAGAAGGCTGTTGAGGCTCATAAAGAGCAGAACCAATTGGACAACTTTATCTATTTTGCAGGTAGCGGTTACAATTCGGATTGTTTGACAGCTTGGAGACAACAGCAATTTGTATTCAATACATACTTCCCACAGGCATTTGAGACCTCTAAAGGCAACAAATTCTTGAACTTCCGTCAGGAGCCGGTTATGAAGTATACTTTGTTCCACCAGTTGCAGGTGCCTGGTACAGATATGTTCTTCTTCTATGAGCATGGTGCAGAGGATACACAATATATCAATGGTTCTTATCCTGCACGCTCTTTTGAAGAGAATGTTGAGTGGTTGATACGTGAGTTGAGAAACTCATACAGAAGAGTTAAAGATGCAGAGAAGAGAGCGGAGTTTGCCAAAAAGGCATGTGCAGACTATGGTCAGTTGGATGTGGTCCGCAAGCTGGTTGACCATGTAAAAGATACCGGTGCTGGCCACAATTATCTGATCCAGCACAGTGCCGGTTCCGGTAAATCTAACTCCATCGCATGGACAGCCTACCGCATGGCAAGCCTCCATGACGCTAATAATGAGCCGATCTTTAACAGTGTAATTGTTGTCACTGACCGCAGAGTTCTGGATCAGCAGCTTCAGGCAACGGTTTCTGGTTTTGACCACACAATTGGTA
>CALCUQ010000305.1 GCA_937906795.1 uncultured Bacteroidales bacterium
CATTACTTTCTTTTATACAATAGTGTAATAATGATTAATAGTGGATAGATCTCAATACGACCAATTATCATTTGAATACCCATTATGAATTTGGCAATGGATGGTATCTCAGCATAGTTACCAACTGACCCAATAAAGCCAAAACCGGGACCAACATTACTCATATGAGCAAGTGAACCTGTAAATGATTCCAACATTGGAATACCACAGAGAGCATAAATAAACATAAAGAGAATTATAAGAGCAATGTATAGTGCTGTAAATGTCAATACTGAGTTTACAAGTTTACTGCTTATAATATCTTTACCAAGTTTTACCGGTATAACTGCATTTGGGTGGGACTGTTTCTTGATACTGGTCTTTACAGAGGCAATTATAATGGCTAATCTGTCAGCTTTAAGACCACCTACTGTAGAGCCGGAACATCCACCTACCAACATTAGAAGAAGTAGTATAAATATTGTCAATACCGGCCATTGAGAAGTATCAGCTGTTGCAAATCCAGTAGTAGAGACTATTGTTATTGTCTGGAAGAAACCGTGTCTTAAACTGCTCCATATTGTATCATAATTACCCTCAATAAATAGTGTAATAGAGATAATTAATGCAGATATTAATACAAATCTCAAAAAGAACTTTGTAACATTTGAGGATAATATTTTAGCCTTTCTATTGACCAATGATAGGTATAACAAGCCGAAGTGCAAACTTGCAACTAGTGTAAAAATACTAGTAATCGACTCTATCAGAAATGAATCATAAGCTGCAATTGAGGCATTTTTTATATGGAAACCTCCTGTTGCAATGGTTGAAAAAGAGGTATTAACTGCATCAAATAGTGGAAGTCCGGCTAATAGTAGTACCAATATCATTAAAACATTAAGTCCCAGATAGATATATAATCTAACATTTATAATCTGAGTGGCCCTTTTATTATAATGATCCTTTGATACATCAGAAATATCGGTACTTGAAATTTGAGTAAAATTATTCTTAAGTGTAGGAATTAAGAGTAGAATAAATACCACTACTCCAATACCACCCAGAAAATGGGTTGAACTTCTCCATAAAAGCAAACCTTTAGGAAGTGATTCAATATCTGTGAGAATTGTAGAACCTGTTGTTGTATAACCCGAACAACACTCAAACCAGGCATTTACAAGGGTAAATTCTCCTCCCCACATTACGAATGGCAACATACCGAAAATTACAGAAATAAGCCATCCAAGGAAGACAACAATGTAACCCTCAATAAGCTTCATCTGATTCCTCTCCC
>CALCUQ010000306.1 GCA_937906795.1 uncultured Bacteroidales bacterium
CTGGCTTGCAGCCGAGTTCGCTTCAGAGAACGGCGGCATCGACCTCAAGAAGGACCCTATGGCCCTCCAGAGACTCAAGGAAGCTGCCGAGAAGGCAAAGATCGAGCTCTCAAGCCAGACTTCTACAGAGATCAACCTCCCTTACATCATGCCTGTTGACGGTGTTCCAAAACACTTGGTAAAAACTCTTACCAGAGCAAAATTTGAGCAACTTGCTGATTCTCTTATCCAAAAAACAATTGAGCCTTGTAGAAAAGCTCTAAGTGATGCAGGTCTTACAGCATCTGACATTAATGAGGTATTGTTGGTTGGTGGTTCAACCCGTATCCCTGCAATTCAGGAGATTGTTAAGAAGTTCTTTGGTAAAGAGCCTAACAAAGGTGTTAACCCAGATGAGGTTGTAGCAATTGGAGCTGCTATTCAAGGTGGTGTACTTGCAGGTGATGTTAAAGATGTATTGCTTTTGGATGTTACCCCTCTATCACTTGGTATTGAGACTTTTGGTAGTGTATTCACAAAACTTATTGAGAGCAACACTACAATCCCTACCAGAAAATCAGAGGTATTCTCAACTGCATCTGATAACCAACCTTCTGTAGAAATTCACGTGCTTCAAGGTGAGAGACCAATGGCAAGAGACAACAAAACTATTGGCCGTTTCCACCTGGATGGAATTACTCCAGCACCTAGAGGTGTACCTCAAATTGAAGTTACTTTTGATATTGATGCAAACGGTATTCTAAATGTTTCTGCAAAAGACAAATCTACAGGTAAAGAGCAGAAGATTAGAATTGAGGCATCAAGCGGTCTTTCACAAGAGGAGATTGAGAGAATGCGTAATGAGGCTAAAGCTAATGAGGCTAAAGATAAAGAGGAGAGAGAAAGAGTTGACAAGATAAATGCAGCAGATGCTCAAGTATTCCAAAGTGAGAAGAACCTTAAAGAGTACGGAGACAAGATTCCAGCCGACAAAAAAGCAGCTATTGAGGAGGCTACCAACAAACTTAAAGAGGCTCACAAAGCAGGAAATATTGCAGAACTTGATAAATTGATGGAAGAACTCAACAATGCATGGCATGCGGCTTCTGCAGATATGCAGGCTGCAGCAGGCGCTCAGGCAAATCCTGGAGCTGGTGCTCAAGGCGCTGCAAACGGGGGTGCCCAAGGTGGAACCAACGGCGGCAAACAGGATGGAGAAGTAACTGATGTTGATTTCGAAGAAGTCAAGTAGTCTGAGATAACAAACGATAAAAATCGATAACTAAATAGGGTGTAGCTCAATGAGTTACACCCTATTTCTTTTTGTACAATTTTTCTTCAATTATGCTTATATGTTGAAATAT
>CALCUQ010000307.1 GCA_937906795.1 uncultured Bacteroidales bacterium
CTCGCCTCATACAGCAGAAGAGGTTTGTTCAGACGAGTGGAACCACAAATATTCAAGAACAGTTGCAGCATATCCGTTTGACTGGATCAGAGAGAACAAGTTCTGGCCTGCAGTTGCACGTGTAGAAAACGGTTATGGTGACAGAAACCTTGTAGCTACCTGCGGAGACAGATGCTAATGGCATAAATAAGATGCAGATTCCAAAATCTGCTAAAGATATGGGAGGGCAGCCGTAGGGATGCCCTCCTTTTGTCTACGGCAAATACAACAAGTCTGCCGCAATATTGCAAAAGGGCTGAAATTTGCAAACCCTACAGCTCCTACACCTCCTGACGCCTTAAAAAGTAGTACAATGTACCTCTGCTCACATTCAGTTTTCTGGCAATTTTAGCTTTTGGGACTCCATTCGCAAGAGAGCGCAAAATAAATTCATTCTTGGCAGCCAATTTCAACTCATTGTTTTTACGGCCCTTAGGCCTGCCCAATTTTACCCCTTCGGCTTTTTTTCTTGCCAATGCCTCCTTTGTCCGCTGACTGATAAGGCTTCTCTCTATCTCAGCGGAGAGCCCGAATGCAAACGCAAGCACCTTGCTCTGTATATCATCCCCGAGCCGGTAATTGTCCTTGATTGTCCAGACCCTGCACTCCTTTGTCATGCAGATATTTAGAATCTCCATAATCATGAAGAGATTTCTTCCCAACCTCGACAGTTCCGCACAAATGATCAAATCATCTTTTCTTATACGCCTAAGCAATTTTCCCAAAGCCCTCTTATTGTAATTTTTGGTGCCGCTTATTGTCTCTTCAATCCATCCATCTATCTTCAAAGAGTGCTTCTTACAAAAATTATTAATTTCAAATCTCTGATTTTCAACCGTCTGCTTATCGCTACTAACTCTTATATATCCGTATATCATATTTTTAAGGTTTAAAAAGCTATTTAATGGCAGAATGGCGGCAGAGACAAAAAAAGGCTGGTACTGTAATTACTAAAGTACCAACCTTCATTATAA
>CALCUQ010000308.1 GCA_937906795.1 uncultured Bacteroidales bacterium
AAAATATTACTGTTCAACAAAAAAGTTCCACAAGCAATTGCAGTGTATGAGAAAATGCTTGATATATACCCTAAAAAGAGCAGCATATACTACAGCCTTGTAAACTTGTATATGAACAATAAAGATGTGGAGAATACAAAGCAAATGCTTGAGAAGATTGAGCAGCTGCAAGGTAAAAGCGAGGCTGTTGCAATGACTTATTTCAATTTGTACAGATCTCAAAGCAATTGGGATGGCGCCCTTAATTATCTGGTTGAATTTGACAAAGAGTTTCAGTCTGCAAGAATAGAGAGCATAATTGGAGATATGTACTCAGACAGATTCAATGACACACTTGCCATTAAATATTATGATAAGGCTCTTACTCTGGACAACCAGTATGCACCTGCCATTTGCGGCAAGGCAGAAGTATACAGATTAAAGGGCGATTATTCTACATTCTTTACTACAGTGGAGCCTTTTATAAAAAAAGAACAGTATCCGGCAAACATTAAGAGGGAATATCTTATTCAGCTTATACAATCTGGGGCTTTTGCCGGCAAGTACCGTTCTCCTATGGACTCGCTTGTAATATCATTTGAGAAAACCCACAGCAAAGATACAACTGCTCTATATTTTGTAGCTGCATATTTTGCCCAAGGGGGAGATGCCTCCAAATGTTTGAAAACCTTAAGGAAAGCTCATTATCTTTATCCAGACAACCATACCGCAATGTTCCAATACATTTCATATCTGTACACAATAGGGGCATGGGAAGAGTTGGAAAAAGAAATTGCAAGAGTATCAAAAACATTCCCAAATGATACAGACCTTATGCAACTTGATGCCATAGCAAAATGGAAGAGGGAGAAATACCAAGATGCCATAAATTCTTTTGGCAAACTGGAGGAGATTGCACTGGAGAGGAAAGACACAGCCCTTATTACACAGGCATATGCATCTAAAGGAGATATTTATTACACAACAAAAGATTTCAAGAAATGCTATGCAGAGTATAAAAAGGCCATTAAATTCAAACCAGATGATGCTACATTACTGAACAATTATGCATATTATTTGTGTACAGAAGGGAAAAATTTGAAGCTGGCATATCAGATGAGCCAAAAAAGCATTCAGGCTGAACCCGACAATCCTACATACCTTGACACCTTTGGCTGGATATTGTACCTGATGGGAAAACCTTTGGAGGCTAAGGCTCAATTCAAGCACGCTATGCTTTTTGGAGGAAAGGACAACGCTACCATACTGGATCACTATGCAGAGGTTCTATATGCCCTAAAAGAGTATGACCTTGCATTCATTTACTGGGACAAGGCCGATTCATTGGATCCTCAATTGGGAATTGCCCAAAAGGCAAAACTACGCAAACAGCAAATAGGCAAATAAAAGGATAACCTATAATGATATCACAACTCTTTAAATATACAGTTTTTGTTTTGCTGCTTTTTGGCTGCAACTGTATGGCTTACGCCCAGAATGCAGAGATAGAGCAACACAAAAGAAAAATTGAAAAATGCCGCAAATCGTGATATAATATTTACAGAAATTTGAAAAAGGAGGCTTACTATGAAAGAAGGTTTAGCTGAAAATAAAGTATTAATTTTATACTTACTAAATAAATTACCAGATGGTATAAAAAGTGACAATTTATACAAAATTGTTTCATCTGCTAATAACATGAATTATTTTTATTTTCAAGAATTATTAACAGATTTAATAGAATCTAATTTCGTTGGTTCCTTTACAAAAGATGAAGATACTATTATTAAAATTACATCAGATGGTCAAAATACATTGTTTCTTACAAAATCGCTTTTATCAGGTATTTTAAAATTAAAAGCTGATACTGTTTTTAAAGAAGAGCTTTCAAGCATTGCTGAGCAATCTTCTATAATTACAGAATATATTCCAAAAGACGAAAAAAACTATACTGTAAAATGCAAAATTGTAGAAAAAAATGAAACTATTTTTGAAGTTTCAACTTTTGCTGGTTCAAGAGATAGAGCAAAACAAATTTCTGATAATTGGAAAAATAATGCAAATAATTTATATCCAAAAATAATAGATTTACTTTTAAATGGAGAAAATAATGAAAAAAATTGATATAAAAAATTTCTTACAAACTTTAAAAGATACATATCCAGACGCAACTTGCAGTCTGGATTTTAAAACACCTTTTCAAATGGTTGTTGCAGTAATGCTATCAGCTCAATGTACTGATGAAAGAGTTAATAAAACAACTCCTACATTATTTGAAAGGTGTAAAACCATACAAGATTTTGCAGATAT